>DASRDS010000300.1:0-13487 GCA_035652495.1 Gemmatimonadaceae bacterium | reverse complement strand
GATTCTGCGACGTGCAGATGATGCTCGCGTGCGGGCCGAGGTCGCCGAGTGCATCTCGGCGCTCGATAGCGAACCGGAGATACTCGACGCCACGTGCGAGATCCTGCGAGTAGCGCTGACGGCGCGCCAGGTGACGTGGAGTACGGACCCGTCGCTGGTTCGCGTGCCGACCAGCGAGGAGCCGGAGTACGGCATCGACGTGATCGGCCTGGCGGCCGGGCGGCGTCTCCTGTCGGACGATCTGGCGATGCTCGAAGCGGTCGCGCTGCTCGTGGCTCGGCGTATAGACGCCGTGCGCGTGTCCCGCGAGCGCTACGGCCGCGATCTTCGCGAGCGTGAGATCTTGCAGCTCGCTACCGAGGCGCAGCTTACCGCCCTTCGGGCTCAGCTCAACCCGCACTTCTTGTTCAACGCGCTGACGACGATCGGCTATCTGATGGAGGCCGCGCCGCAGCGTGCCTTGGATACGTTGTTTCGACTCACCGGTTTGTTGCGTGCCGTGCTGAAACGGTCCGATGGGGAGCTCGGGACGTTCGCCGACGAGCTCGAGATCATCCGATCGTATCTGGGAGTCGAGGCGGCCCGCTTCGAGGAGCGGCTCCTGGTCACGATCGATGTACCGGCTGAGTTGGCATCCGTGCCGCTTCCGCCATTGATCTTGCAGCCGCTCGTCGAGAACGCGATCAAACACGGCATTACGCCCCAGAAGGACGGTGGTCGACTGGTGCTGGCGGCGCGGCGCGAAGGTCCTACGCTGATCATTACCATTCTCGATACCGGTGCGGGCGTATCGGCCGCCGATCTCGTGCAGCGACGCGCACGGGGCATCGGGCTATCGAATGTCGAATCGCGCCTCGCTCACTATTATGGGGACGCCGCGTCCATTGTCGTTCGAAGCGCGCCAGGGGTCGGAACGACCGTCGAGGTTCGTGTTCCGGTTGAAGTACAAAAGACCGCGCGGGCCGGCTGACTACCGTGTTGCGCGTCATCATTGCCGACGATGAACGGCCCGCGCGCGCCTTTCTCTCCCAGACCCTGCGATCGCTCGAGGGCGTCGAGCTGGTGGGCGAGGCCACGGGCGGCGCGGAGGCCGTCACGCTGATCGAGCGCGCGCGTCCGGATCTGGCGCTGCTCGACCTCCAGATGCCGGAGGTCGATGGACTCGCGGTCGTGCGTCTCGTGCGTCGAGACCGGCTGCCGCTCGTGGCGTTCGTCACGGCGTACGACGAGTATGCGGTGCAGGCCTTCGAGCTGAGCGCGATCGACTACCTGCTCAAGCCCGTCGAGCCCTCGCGTTTGCGGCAGACGCTCATGCGCGCGACGGAGCGACTCGCGGGTGTCGATGTACGCTCTGTCGAAGCCGACCGTCTACGCGCGGCCGTCGTCGCCTATGACCGCGGCGCGCCGGCCGCCGAGTATCTTCGCCGCATTCCCGTGCGACGTCGGGACGACACGATCATTCTGCCCACGGACCAAATCGTCGCGATCGTCGCGGATGGTGAGCTTCTGCATCTCACGACCGGCACCGGCGAACGCCACACGATCACCTATCGGCTCAAGGAGCTCGAGCTCAAGCTCGATCCGAGCCGCTTCGTGCGACTCTCGCGCAGCGCGATCGTGAACATCGACGCGGTCACGCGAGTGAGTCCCATGCCTGGCGGGACTTACGTGGTGACCTTGACCAACAAACTCCAAGTGTCCGTGAGTCGCGGACGGGCGCGCACGCTCCGAGACGTGCTGCTCAAGCTCTAGTACCGACCGAGATCGTGCCCGACGGCGACGGGGCCGGTGTAGCCGCCGAGTCGGATGCCGGCGATGAGGGTGCTATCGGTCGCGCCCGCGCGCACGATGTGGGTCAGGACGAGGAGCTTTGGCTTGGCGCGCGCGGCGATCGCGCCCAACTCGGAGTCGGAGGTGTGGAACTGGCGCATGTAGCGCGGCCAGTCGTCGCCTCCCGGGCGGTTCTCGGGTCCGAGTTCGGATTGCGGATACACCTCGTGCACGAGGACATCGACCCCGCGGGAGGCGGCCTCCAGCGTCGCTGAGGGTCGTGTGTCACCGGACACCACGACCGTGCGGGTCGGGGTGTCGAACCGATACCCGAACGCATACGGCCAGCTGCCATGCGGCACGGCGATAGCGGTCACCTTCACGCCGCCGCTGTCGTACACGACGCCTGGACGAACCTCGTGGACGTCGACTCGGTACCCGCCACGCGTCTCGTGCTCTAGGCCCTCGGTTCTAATCTGAATGTCCTCCGAGTAGGCCTCGAGGATCAGATCCGTCATCCGTTTGAGACCTGGTGGCCCGAACACCGCTAAGGGTCGCGTTCGTCCCATGACCCACGATGTCAGAATGAGATCGGGATAACCCAGCGTGTGGTCGCTGTGCAGGTGCGTGATGAAGGTGGCTTCGGGGCCGCTGATGGTCAGATGCGCGGCCGCAAGCTGCCGCTCGACTCCCGGTCCGGCGTCCACCAAAAACAGGCGTTGGCCGACCACGATGGCGGTGGCCGGTCCCTGCGCCGCCGGGTTGGGCCGGGGCATGCCAACGCCGAGCAGAATGACCAGGGTCGTATCGATGATTCCCATGCCGTGGGAAACTATGCCGTGACGTGACGCTGGCGTGAGATCTTCCGTCCCCAGATGGATGCCACGTCGCCTGTTCCTGGGCTTCCTCCTGGGCCTTCTCATCCTGGCCGGAATGGCAGCCTTGCTCGGCCGGAGCGTCCTCGAGTTCGGCGACGAGCGCGCCGAGGTCATGGACACGCGCGGCGACATCGATGCTTTGAATGTGTTTCTGGCGACGGTCGAGGATGCCGAGACCGGCCAGCGCGGGTATCTCCTGACCGGCGACAGCGCGTACTTGTTGCCATATCGGGCCGCCATCGCGGCCATCGGCACCCGATTAGCCGTGATCGAGCAATCGACGTCCGCCGACGCGTCTCGGCGGGTCTGGGCCCGGTCGCTTCGCACGCACGTCACCGCGAAATTGACCGAGCTGTCGGAGACGATTCGGCTTCGGCGCCAGTCCGAGGCCGATGCGCTGGCGCTGGTGCGCGCCGGCAATGGGCAGCGGGAGATGAGTGCCATCCGGTCGATCGTGCGTGAGCTGAGTCAGGCCTACGAAATCCGGCTCGACGCCCAGATTCACGAGTACGATGCGAGCGTCGAGCGTCTCACGCTGCAGCTTGCGACGGCGATCACGCTGCAGTTCCTGCTCGCCGGGCTCCTCTTCTGGCTGGCGCGGCGGTTGACCGCCGAGCACGACTCGCTCGCCGCGAGCGAAGAGCGGTTCCATCGTCTGTCGGACGGATCGACGGACGGCGTGATCGTCTCACGCGGCGGTGTCATCGTCGAGGCGAACGCGGCGTTCTGCCGGATGTTCGGCGCCGCGGACGAGCAGGCGTTGATCGGCGTGGCGGGCGAGACGTTGGTCGCCGAGCATGATCGGAATGCGGCCATGCGCGCGGTGCGCGAGAACCGGACGACCACGTACGATCTCACCTGTGTGCGTCTCGACGGCAGCACGTTCGAAGGTCAGGTGACGGGGCGCCCGATCACCTATCATGGCGCGCCGGCGCGCATCTCGATTCTGCGTGACATCACCGAGTGGACGCGGGTCAATCGTCTGAAGAACGAGTTCGTCTCGACCGTGTCGCACGAGCTGCGCACGCCGCTCACGTCGATCCATGGCGCGCTGCGCCTGATGGAAGGCGGCGGATTGAATCCGGTGTCGAGCGCGAACCTGGTGACGATCGCGCGCACGAATTGCGAGCGGCTCATCCGGCTCATCAATGACATGCTCGATCTGGATAAGATCGAGGCCGGCAAGCTCGAGTTGCGGTGCTCCATGCTCACGCCGGACGATCTGGTGCAGACGGCGCTCGACAGCTTGCGCGCGATGGCCGATGAGTACCGCGTACGACTCGAGGCGGTGGTGCAGGCGCCGACGCCGTTCAGCGGCGATCGCGATCGCATCCTCCAGGTGCTCACCAACCTGGTGTCGAACGCCGTGAAGTTCGCGCCGACCGACACTACGGTCACCGTGACGGCGCAGACCCACGTCCTGGGCGATCGGGTGCGATTCTCGGTGGCGAACGCGGGGCAGGGAATTGCCGCGTCCGACATGGGGCGCCTCTTTTCGCGTTTTCAGCAAATCGACGGTTCCGACGCCCGCCGGCGCGGCGGCACGGGACTCGGCCTCACGATCGCCAAGGCCATTGTCGAGCAGCACGGCGGCACGATCGGCGTCGAGTCCACGCCAAACGTCCTGACGACGTTCTGGTTCGAGATCCCCATCGCGATTACACTATCACCATCGCCTGACATCGCCCTGACTCACTAGGAGGCCCGTTGCTGGACCGCCGACGCTTCCTCGGTATGAGCTCGATGTTCGCCGCTGGTCTGACGTTGTTCCCGGACGCCGTGCTGTACGAGCGCGACCCTGACGCGTACTGGGCCGAGATCCGCAAGAAGTTTCTCATCCCGCATGATGAGATCTATTTGAACAACGGCACCGTCGGCTCGAGCCCGATGCCCGTGCTGCAGGCCGTGTTCGATGGGTACAACACGCTCGAGAAAATGGCGGATGCGGATCCGGAGGATTATCCGATCTGGGGGTATGCCGCCTGGAATCAGTTCCGCGATCCGCTCGCGGCGTTCGTCGGGTGCGCGCGCGACAACCTCGCGCTCGTGCGCAATAGTACCGAGGCCAATAGCTATCTGGCGAACGGGCTCGATATGAAGCCCGGTGATGAGGTGCTCATGACCGATCAAGAGCATCCTGGTGGCGAGCAGCCGTGGCAGCTCAAGGCGAAACGGTACGGCATCGTCGTCAAGAAGGTCGCGCTGCCCAAGCCCGTGCCGAACGCGGCCGCGGTCCTGAATTTGTTCAATGACGCGATCACTGACCGCACGCGGGTCATCTTTTTTAGTCACATCACGACTTCGACTGGCGTCGTGCTGCCCGCGAAGGAGATTTGTGGATTGGCCAGGACAAAGGGCATCCTGTCCTTTGTGGACGGGGCTCACGTCACCGGCATGATGCGGCTCAACGTGACGGATCTCGGCTGTGACGCGTACTCGTCGAGCCCGCACAAGTGGCTGCAGGCGCCGAAGGGTACCGGCTACATGTACATTCGCGACGACGTGATGGATCGCATCTGGAACACGATCGTCACCGAGGGCTGGGACGAGCCGCAGCTCAAGGCCGAGCGTTTCCAACGCATCGGCTCATCAAACGTCCCGTCACTCTGGGGTCTCAAGGCCGCGATCGAGTTCGCGAGCTCGATCGGGATCGACCGCGTCGAAGCACGGCATCGCGAGCTGTGCGACTATATCCATGGCGAGATGGTGAAGCGCGGCGCCGAGTCGTGGACCTCGCCCGATCCCGCGCTGCGGTGCGCGATCGCGACCGTGAATGTTCCGCCGATCGTGCGGAAGGATTTCGAGACGTGGATCTGGCAAAAGCACAAGATCCGGATCCGCGGCGGCGAGCCATCGAGATTGCGGCTCTCCACGCCATACTATCTGTCCAAGAAGGACATCGATCAGTTCCTGGCCGCGTTCGATCAGTACAAGCGTGGCAAGCTGACCTGACCTTTGTACACGACGAACGTCCGACCGTCGGACGATGCGCTGCAGGCGTTGTGGCAGGCCGCCTGGGGCGGGCCGGGGTACGAGAATCCCGACGCGATTCTGAGTCGCAGCCTGTGTTACATCTGCGCATGGGCCGATGAACAGCTCATCGGCTTTGTGAATGTCGCGTGGGATGGCGGGATCCACGCGTCGATATTCGATACGTGTGTGCACCCCTCATATCGGCATCGCGGAATAGGCACGGCGCTCGTGCGTCACGCCGCTGACGAAGCCAGACGGCGCGGCGCGCACTGGCTCCATGTCGATTTCGAGTCGCGTCTCACCGGCTTTTATCATGCGTGTGGGTTTAGACCGACAGCGGCGGGCCTTATAAAGCTCGCGTGATTACGTTACGGCGGGCGTCATGTTACTGCATGGATTCGGCGACACGGTGACATGTGGGAGCCGCTCGCCGTGGAGCTCGCGAAGGATCATACGGTGATGGGAAGGACGAGGAGCCGCGCGGCGCATGCGGTGCACGATGCGTTCGAGGATCGGCCAGGTGATGGCCAACGTCGCCAACGCCGCGGTGCGCCCATTCATACAGTGACGTCACGAGCCGCGAGAAATTCTCGTTGAGCATGGGGAGCTAGAGTGCTCCCCATGACAAAATCCTACCTCCAATCGATCCGCGAGATTCAGCAGGTGACCGGGCCGAACATGTGCCTCGCGTCCTCGAAGTTTCTCGCGTTGAAGCTGCTCGGGTTCGTTCGTCCCCACGCGAAGCTGTGGGATTTTCTCCGCTCGCCGTGGGCCAAGAGTCATTGTCAGCTTCCGCTGCAAGGCTGCTGGGGCGGCAGCATCGCCGATCACAACACGATGTTCAACTCGGTCGTGCTGCCCGCGGCGATCAACGAGCCGAGCGCGAACGTCAAGGCGTCCGGCAGTCGGCGCGTGAAGTTTCATCGCGGGTTCACGTTCTGGTACGGGAATTCCGGCAAGGCTGACAGCATGCTGACGCAGCTCACACCGCTCGTGGTTGGCGTGAGCATTCATGGTGGCACCTCGCGCGATCACTTCATCGTGATCTTCCGCGATCACGGCGGCCAGACGTGGGCGATCGACTCCTGGCCTGGCGATGTCGATGACGCGGTCGTGCAGTTGCCGGACGACTTCACGTTCACCCATTCGACGTCCGTTCACATGACGGCGGACGCGGAGCAGACGGTCATCCCATGCGGCATGCCGTTCTTCGGTTACTTCGGTTGAGCCGCTAGCGCCTTGTAGATCTTGTTGCACAGGTCTCCAAGGCGTTTTTGAAGCCCCTCGGCAGCGCCCTGGGCGAGATCACGCTCGGCCCCGCGGACTCGGATGTCGCAGAGGACGTTGCTCTTGTCCGCGACGATCTCGTTGCTGGCGGACACCCAGACCGCCCGATCGCCGACGCCCGCGACGGGGGTCGTCGGCATGATCTGGCCGGACGCCCATTGCGACACCGTTGCGCGTCCAAGTCCGGGACGGAGCATGACGGTGATCGCCGGAAAGCTGGTCGTCACGAAGTTGCACGACTGCGCGTCGCCCGGGATATCTTTCATGCCGACAATTGGATCGCTCAAGATGCCGGCAACGTCGTTCGGCGTTAGCAGCTTACGGGCACAGACGGATTGGCCTCGCGCGGCGCTCGCGCAGGCACAGGTCAGCATCAGGGTGAGCCAGCCGGTCCGCATCATGGGGTTCTCGGAAAAGGTTGGCCCGATGATGCGGGTAGGGCGTCTTCCGACCGTCTGTTAGGCGTCTTCGCGAGTTGACAGCCCGTAAGTGCTTTGGTAGCTTACAGGTCTGTCAAAATCAGCCCGACTATAAGGATCTCGCCGAATCTATGAGAACATTCTCCGCGACGCCCGCGGACATTGAGCATCGCTGGTATATCGTCGACGCCGACGGCCTCGTATTGGGCCGGCTCGCGTCGGAGGTCGCCAAGGTCATTCGCGGCAAGCACAAGCCGACGTTCACGCCGCACATGGACACCGGCGACTACGTGATCGTGATCAACGCGTCGAAGGTAAAGGTTACGGGCCGGAAAGCCGAGCAGAAAGAGTACTTCACGCACACCGGCTACATGGGCCATGAGCGGTTTACGCCGTTGGCGACCATGCTGGCCAAGCACCCCGAGCGCGTTATCGAGAAGGCTGTCTACGGCATGCTTCCGAAGACCGCCCTCGGCCGCCAGAACCTCCGTCGCAAGCTCCGCGTGTTCGCGGGTACCGAGCATCCGCACGCGGCTCAGCAACCCCTGCCACTCCCGATCGATGCCCGTTGATCCGTCGATAAAGCACACCGTCGGACGCCGCAAGGAAGCGTCCTGCCGTCTGTACCTCTCGCCTGGTTCCGGCAAGTGGAACGTGAACGGCCGGACCCTCGGCGACTACTTCCCGCGCCCCGCGCTCGTGTCGGCGATTCAGCAGCCGTTCACGGCCACGGATACGTTGGGCCGGTACGATGTGAAGGCGAACGTGCAGGGTGGTGGTCTTTCCGGTCAGGCCGGTGCGCTGCGCCTTGCCGCGTCGCGCGCGCTCGTCCAGATCGATGAGAACTATCGTCGGAAGCTGCGCGACCTCGGTCTGCTCACGCGTGACGCGCGAGCGGTCGAGCGGAAGAAGCCGGGTCGTCCCAAGGCTCGGAAGCGGTTCCAGTTCAGCAAGCGGTAATTTTCATTAATCACTCACGCTCTCCGAGTCGTTTCGGGTGCTGGCGAAAGTCAGTCGAAAATGACGCTGAAGGGGGCGGAAGAACTCAAACCCGAAGAGAGAATGTCACAGCCCAATCTTGATGATCTGCTGAAAGCTGGTGTCCACTTCGGACATCAGACGCGTCGCTGGAACCCCAAGATGCGCCGGTTCATTTTCGCCGAGCGCAACGGGATCCACATCATCGACCTCCAAAAGACGCTGCGTCAGATCGAGCTCGCGCAAAAGCTCGCGCGCGAGGTCATTCTGCGGGGCGACAACGTGCTCTTCGTCTGCACGAAGCGTCAGCTGAGCGCGATCGTGAAGGACGAGGCCGAGCGGTCGGGCGCGCTCTACGTCACCGAGCGCTGGCTCGGCGGGTTGCTCACGAACTTCCAGACGGTCAAGAAGCAAATCCGTCGCCTCAAGGACCTGGAGACCGGCTCCGAGAGCGGTGGCGAGTTCGAGAACTACACGAAGAAAGAACAGCTCCTGATGACGCGGCAACGCGACAAGCTCGCCAAGAACCTTTCCGGCATTAAGAACATGACCCGGCTGCCCGGACTCATGTTCGTCATCGACTCCAAGAAAGAACGGATAGCCGTCAGCGAGGCCAATAAGCTCGGCATCCCGCTCGTCGCGATCGTCGACACCAACGCGGATCCTGATGTCATCACGGTGCCGATCGCCGGCAACGATGACGCGATCCGGTCGGTGGATTTGATCACGAAGGCGATCGCCGACTCGATCGTCGAAGCACGGCGTGAGGCGCCCGTGCGGCAAGAGGTCGAGGAAGGCGAGTCCAATACCTACAGCTCGGATCGTGGCATGGAGCAGGCGGGCGGCGACGAGGATCGCCGGCGTCGGCGCCGGCCGCGGCGGCGTCGCGCCAAGCCCGAGGCGATCGCGGCGCGCCTCAAGACCGGGTCGCCGGACGAGGTCGAAGCTGGCGGAGACGAAGCTCCGGACGAGGCGGGGCCTGACGTTTAGGGCCTTTTTCTGCTAATCTTTACACGCCGCCGGGCTCCACGCCGGCGGCGTTTTCACGAGAGCCCCCTGGGGCTGGGAAACAGGCGATGACTACGACTCAAATCACAACCAAAGAGATCCAAGAGCTCCGCCAGCGGACTGGCGCGGGCATGATGGACGCCAAGAAGGCCTTGCAGGACGCCAATGGCGACATGGACAAGGCCGCCGAGCTCCTGCGGACGCGTGGTTCGATCAAGGCCGAGAAGCGGGCCGGCAAGGTCGCCGGCGAGGGCTTCGTCGGCAGCTACATCCACCACAACGGCAAACTCGGCGTGATCGTGGAGCTCAACTGCGAGACGGACTTCGTCGCGCGCAACCCCGAGTTCACGAATCTCGCCAAGCAGATCGCCGAGCACATCGCCGCGGCGAATCCGGTCAGCGTCGACAAGGACAGCGTCCCCGCTGACCGCGTCGAGCGCGAGCGCCGGATCTTCGAGGAGCAGGTCAAGGCCAGCGGCAAGCCGGCCAACCTGATCCAGAAGATCGTCGACGGCAAAATCGAGGCGTTCTACAAGGACGTCGCGCTCATGCATCAGGAGTGGGTGCGCGAGCCCAAGAAAACGATCGGCGATCTGGTCAAGGAACTCTCGGCCAAGGTCGGGGAAAAGATCGCCGTGCGCCGGTTCGCGAGATTCCAGGTGGGGGAGGAGTAATTAGCGTGACGTCGGTCGCCGACGAGCCGAAAGCCACCCCGTCGCAACCGCTCAAGTATCGGCGGGTGCTGCTCAAGATCTCCGGCGAGGCCCTCGCCGGCGACAAACCCGGCGGTCTCGGTTTCGACTTTCCGACGATCGAAAAATTCGCGGACGAGATTCAGCATCTGCCGACGATCGGCGCCGAGATCGGGCTGGTCATCGGCGGCGGCAATATCGTCCGCGGCCGCCAGCTCGCCGAGCACGGCTTCGATCGTGTCGGCGCCGACTATATGGGCATGCTCGGCACCGTCATCAACGCCTTGGCGCTCCAGGATGTTCTCGAGCGCCGCGGCCTGGACACGCGCGTCATGACCGCGATTCGGATGGAGGAGCTGGCGGAACCCTATATCCGCCGGCGCGCGCTCCGCCATCTCGAGCAGGGTCGCATCGTGATCTTCGCCGCCGGCACCGGCAACCCGTATTTTTCAACGGATACGGCGGCGGTGCTCCGCGCGATTCAGACGAAGGCGGACGTGATCATCAAGGCGACCAGCGTGGATGGGATCTATTCCAAAGATCCCAAGAAGTTCAAGGATGCGACCTTGTACCGCCGTGTGAGCTACAACGAAGTGATGCGCGACGAGCTCGGCGTCATGGACCAGACGGCGATCACGCTGTGCAAGGAGAATCAACTCCCGCTCATCGTCCTCAACATCCACTCGCCGCACTCGGTCGCGCGCGCGCTGCGCGGCGAAAACGTCGGGACCATCGTCGACTCATGACTCCTCCACCGACCATCCCGCAGATCACGAAAGATACCAAAGCCTCGATGGACAAGGCGCTGGAGAACACCAAGAAAGAGTTCACGTCCATCCGCACGGGCAAGGCGAGCGCCTCGTTGCTCGACACCGTGCGCGTCGAGGCCTACGGCCAGTCGATGCCGCTCAATCAAGTGGCCAGCGTCAGCGCCCCCGAGCCCCGCCTGCTGCTCATCACGCCGTGGGATAAGGGTCAGGCGCACGCGATCGAAAAGGCGATCCGCGAGTCCGACCTGCAGCTCAACCCGCAGAATCAGAGCGGCGTGATCCGCGTACCGATTCCCGCGCTCAACGAGCAGCGTCGCAAGGATCTCGTGAAGATCGTGCACAAGCTGGCCGAGGAAGGGCGCGTCGGCGTGCGGCATGCCCGCACGGAGGGCCGCGATCGCTTGAAGAAGCTCGATAAGATCTCGGAGGACGACGTCAAGCACGCCGAGAAAGAGCTGCAGAAGCTGCACGACGACTACATCGCCAGGGTCGACGAGCTCGTCAAGCACAAGGAAGCCGACATTCTGGAAGTCTGAGTGACGAGCTTGGCCCAGTCGCCGCCTGCCTTATCCGAGCTCGCCCGACGTGTGCTGTTCGCGGTGGTCGCCGCGCCGGCGACCGTCTACCTGATCTATCTCGGCGGCATCTACCTCGGCATACTCTGCGCGATCGCCGCCGCGCTCGGCGCCTGGGAACTCTTTCGCATTGCCCGCGCGGGCGGCGTCGATCCGATCGACTCGGTCGGCATTCCGTTCGCCGCGCTATTGCCGATCCTCGCCTCGCGCGCGCCACGCGGTGTCTTCGGGCTAAACTTGGGCGCGAGCGCGGTCGCGGTGCTGATCATGTTCACGCTCGCCATCTGGCTCCGTGGCGCCGGGCAAAAGCCATTGTCGGCCGTCGCGGTCACGCTGTTCGGCGTCGTGTACACTGGCGGTATGCTGAGCTTTGGCATCGCTCTCAGGAACTACAACTACACGGCCGACCGCTTAGCCGGGACCCTGTTACTACTTTTACCAATCCTGCTCACTTGGATGAATGACATCGGCGCCTACGCTTTAGGCCGCCTCTTCGGGCACCGCAAGCTCATGCCCAGCGTGAGCCCTGGGAAAACGGTCGCGGGTGCGGTCGGTGGCATCATCGTCGCCGTGATCTTCTGCTGGGCGTATGTGAAATGGATTTTGGCGCCCTACGCGGAGCTCGGTATGGCGTCCTGGGCGGTGGTGGTCGTCGCGCTCGCGTTGAGTCTCGCGGCGCAGGTTGGGGATCTCGCGGAGTCGCTGCTCAAGCGCGAGGCCGGCGTCAAAAATTCGTCAGGCCTTATCCCGGGACATGGCGGCGTGCTCGATCGCCTCGATAGCCTTTTGTTCGTGCTGCCAACGGCGTATCTGCTGTTCGGCATTCCAGGCATTCTTCTGCCAGTGCCTCGATGACTCGCGGCGTCGCCATTTTGGGTTCGACCGGTTCTATCGGTACGACGGCGTTGCGAGTACTCGAGCGACAGCGCAGCCGATTCCATGTGGCCGCTCTGACATCGCGATCGAATGCGTCATTGTTGGCTGAGCAATCGCTGCGCTTTCGACCATCGTTTGTGGGCTGTGTCGATCGAGATGGCGCCTCGTGTCTGATCGATGCCGCGACTCGGAAGGACGTTGACATCGTATTGAATGCCGTTGTGGGCGCCGCGGGTTTGGATGCGACGCTCGCCGCGCTGCAGGCTGGCAAACGGGTGGCGCTGGCCAACAAAGAAACGCTGGTCATGGCCGGCGATTTGGTGAGTCGAGCGGCGGCCGAGGGGCGTGGTGAGATCGTGCCCGTCGACAGCGAGCACTCCGCGATATTGCAATGCATGGGGTCGCGGGCGCCGAGCGAGGTCAGACGGCTGGTGATTACCGCGTCGGGTGGACCGTTTCGCGGATGGTCGAAAGAGAAGTTGGCGCAAGCGACGATCGAGGATGCCCTGAAGCATCCCACGTGGCGCATGGGCAGAAAGATCACGGTCGACAGCGCGACGTTGGCGAACAAGGCCCTCGAGGTCATCGAGGCGCACTTTTTATTTGGCGTGTCTTACGACCAGATCGAGGTGGTCGTCCATCCCCAGAGCATTGTTCACTCGTTCGTCGAATTCCGCGATGGCAGCGTGCTGGCTCAGCTCGGGCAGCCGAGCATGGAGCTCCCGATCCTGTACGCGTTGACCCATCCCGAACGCGTGGTCGACGACGGGGTACCACGATTCAACCCCGTGGCGGCCTCGCCGCTCACGTTCGAACGCGTCCGCGCCGATGATTTCCCGGCGCTCGCGCTCGGGGTCGAGGCCGGTCGCCGCGGTGGCGCCGCGCCGGCGGTGTTCAATGCGGCGAATGAGCAAGCGGTCGCGCTCTTCTTGGAAGGACGGATGTCGTTCGCGGGGATCGCGACCGCGATCAGTGCGGCGCTCGACGCTTGCGGGTCGCTCCCGGGTACGGATCGCCAGTCGCTCCTGGTGGCCGATGCGGCCGCGCGCGCCCATGTCCTGAGTGGAATTGAGACGGCAGTATGAATCACATCATAGATGTTTTACGAGATCACGTTCCTTGGCTCGCGCCGATTCTCGTCTTCGGCGCCGTGATCTTCGTGCACGAGCTCGGCCACTTCCTGGCCGCGAAAGCGACGGGCGTCTACGCGCCCCGATTCTCGATCGGATTTGGCCCTGCGCTCTGGCACAAACGCTGGGGC
>DASRDS010000299.1:0-1199 GCA_035652495.1 Gemmatimonadaceae bacterium | reverse complement strand
GGAGCAGGTGGCCGATCAGCTGGGATTTCCGTCCAGCTCGACGCTGCGGCATCTGGTCAAGCGGCTGACGGGGATGACGGCGAGCGCGATTCGGGGGGCTGGCGGGTTCTCGTACTTGCTGACTCGTGCGGCGTCAGTGTTGAGCGGCGATCAGCGTACGAGCCCGTTCGGCAATGACGGCGCCCATGATTACGACACCGCTCACTACGCGTTGCATTGCGGGGTCGATGTCGGCCAGGTTCATGGCATTGGAGAGTGCGCCGATGCATACCGCGCCGATGAGGGAGCCGAGGACGCTCCCGCGTCCGCCGGTCAGCGCGGTGCCGCCGATGACGACCGCGGCGATTACGTCGAGCTCGTACTGTAGTCCCGCATTCGGCACGCCGGCGCCGAGCCGGGAGGCCAAGACGATGCCGGCGATGCCCACGAGGGCGCCGTTGGTGATGTAGACGCACGCGGTGACCGCGCGTGTCGGCACGCCGGCCAGCCACGCGGCTTGCTCGTTGCCGCCGACCGCGTAGACCCAGCGGCCCCAGGTCGTGCGGGTGAGCACGAGCCAGCCGGTCGCGACGATCACCAGCATGACGAGGATCGGGACTGGCAGTCCGAGGAGTTTACCTTGGCCCAGCCAACCGAATTGCGTTGGCAGATCGCCGATTGATCGGCCGTCGCTAAAGAGGAACGCCAGCCCGCGGCAGATCGTGAGCAGCGCCAGTGTTACGAGGAATAATGGGATGCGGAGCCAGGCGACGGCGGTAGCGGTGATCCCTCCGGTCGCGACTCCCACAATGATCGCGATGCCGGTGGCCACGAGGGTCGCGCCAGCGCCGCCAAGTGTCGGCTCGAGTGCGTGGGCGGCGAGGGCGGCCACGACCCCGGATAGCGCGACCACGGATCCAACCGACAGGTCGATGCCGCCGGTGAGGATGACCGCGGTCGTCCCGACGGACATGATGCCGACGATGGCGACCGAGAGTGCGACGTTGACGAGATTGGCGAGCGAGAAGAACGTCGCTAGCACATCACGGCGTTTTCGAATCGACGACCGCTAGGGGCACCGCGATCACGGAGTCTGGAGTTTGTTTCGCGAAGTATTCCGCGATCGCGTCGATCGTTCGGGCGCCGATCAGCTTGGGCTGTTGGGCGATATCGGCCTTGAGCGGTGTATGCCCATGGATGGCCTTCACTGCCTCGCTCGT
>DASRDS010000298.1:0-24710 GCA_035652495.1 Gemmatimonadaceae bacterium | reverse complement strand
GGCACGCGATCGGTGACGATCAGGTGCCCTTTGCGCGGGATGATCTCGAGGCCCGGCGTCAGCGTCGGTGCCCACGCGCCAGTGGCATTCACAATCACATCGGCCTTCAACTCATCGAGCCGCTGGACGCGCGTGTGTTCTGTGACGGCGACTCCCGCCAACAACCAACGAGTGAGCGCGGGTTGATAGACGACGAAATCGTCGCGAACGAGCAGCGCGCCAGCGAGACCTGGCCGCAACGCTGGCTCGGCTTGGCGCAACGACTGCTCATCCAGCACCTCGCCACCCGACGTTGGCAACTGATCGGGCGTCTCGGCCACCCAAAGGGTGCCGCAGCGATCCAACCCAACGTCCGGCGGATCGAGCGCCCCGAGTAAGTGCTGCGAGTACCGGGCGAGCGGGTCGTCATCGAGGACGACCACATGTCCCATGCCCGCCGCCGTCGTGCCTCCGCCGGCGAAATCGGCGTCGAGCACGGTAACCGATAGCCCTTCGCGCGCGAGATAATACGCGCACGCCGCGCCAACAATGCCGGCGCCGACGACGATGGCGTCGGTCAAGCGGTCAGGTCGCCGGGAATCCGGCGCGAAACGGATCGGCCGTGTCGAACCGCAGCGTCGCCTCACCCGTCACGTACGCATGCCCGCGGATGCACGGTATGAGCTCGTCGCCCCGCGGCTCGAGCCAACTCGTGAAGCGCCCACCCGTGATGCTCTCCGGCTCGAAGATCTGACCGGGCGCCAACAATCCGCGCGCATGCAGCGTCGCCAGCTTGGCCGAGGTCCCCGTACCGCACGGCGACCGATCGTAGGCGCCGCCCGGACACATCACGAAGTTGCGCCCGTCCGGCGCCGACAACTCCACGTGGTCGATCGCGGCGCCATGCTCGCCCGTGATGCCTTGGGCGTGCAAGGCATCCATGATCGCGATGGTGATGCGCGACAACTCGCTCTGCCGCGCCATCGTCAGTGGCTGATCGGCCAGGTGCGTGATGAAGAACCAGTTTCCGCCGTAGGCAATGTCGCCGACTACGCGACCAAGTCCCGGCACATCAACCGCGACGTCACAGGCATGACAACGCGCGATCACGTTTCGAACCGTGACCGCTCCTTCTGCGTCCAGATCCGCCGCTACGGTTCCAACCGGCGTGTCCAGTCGTACCGTGCCGGGACCAAGACGGCCGAGATACTCGAGCGTGCGCACGACACCGATGGTCCCGTGACCACACATGCCGAGGTATCCGACATTGTTAAAGAAAATCACGCCCGCGGCCGACTCAGCCGCGACCGGTGGCGTCAAGTACGCGCCCACGAGCGCATCGTGCCCGCGCGGCTCGCAGATGACCGCGCGCCGGAGATGATCATGGAGCTGCCGCATGGAGTCGCGGCGATCCGCCATGGTATCGCCCAACGGTTGAGGCCAGCCCTCGAGCACCACGCGAGTCGGCTCGCCCTCCGTATGAGAGTCGATCACGCGAATCATCAGCGCAATATGACCATGGCGCTCACGACCCGCGAGGTCAGAAACGTGACGGCGCCGAAGCCGTGGTCACGCAGCTGACGCTCGAGGATTTCGGGCTCGATCCGCGTCAGCCACGGCTCTCCGGCCGCGGCCGCGCGCTGGGCGAGGGTATCCGGCTCATCGGGTCCTTTCGGCGCCGTGAAGGTGAACACGATCTCGCTCGGCGCCGGCAGCGACGCGACCAGGGAGAAGACCGCATCGATCGCGGCCTGGGTCAGATAGACCATCACGCCCAGCCACGACACGAAGATCGGAGCGCCGAGGTCGAGCGTCGATCGGGCCAGCCCGTCGCGCAGTGACGTCGACTCGAAGTCGATGGGGACATACTCGACATTCGGTGGAGCGGGAATGCCGGCGGTCGCGAGCGTCGCGCGCTTGGCCGACTGGCTCGCGGGATGATCCACCTCGAAGATCGAGACCGACGACGCCCACGCGGGTTGGCGATAGGCGAACGTATCGTAACCGGCGCCGAGCAGCACATACTGCCGCACGCCGCGCGCCACCGCCTCGGCCAACCGATCCTCGGCGCACCGGCTGCGCGTTACCACATGGTTGAGAAGGCGTCGCACGCCCGGCTCGGCGAAGCGGTCGGGGTTGGTCTGGATGCCGGCGACGATGGTGGGACCCAGCAGTCGGAGCACGACGGGATCGTCGAGAATCTTCGGCGTACCGTCCAACAGTTGATGCGCGGCGCGCAGCGTCGCGACCGCGAGCGCGGTCGTGCTGGCGTTGCGATCCGTCACGGCAACGCGTGCGGCTGCTTTTCCGTGAGAGCTCTCGTGAGGAGCTGCTGGGCCTCCGTCATACGCGACAGCTCCGCGGTCACATCATCGAGCGCGACCTCGACACGCGCCAGCCGGTTCTCGAACTGCGCCACGGTGGACGCCGCCACGTTTTGGCGCGATCGGAACCACGCCTTGACGATGGTGATCAATGTCGCGGCACAGATCCCGAGCGTGAGGATCGCGACGGCCGCTTCATTCTGATTCACGCGCCACCCCCACCGGCAAGCCGCGTTGTGTGAGTGCGGCCGCGAGGAACCGCTGCGATTCCGTCATCTGGGCAATGGCCGACGTCATGTCGTCGACCGCGACTTCCAGCCGTGCCAGCCGCATTTCGACGTCGGCGGCGGGCTTCACGGCCGAGAACCTGGCGACACGAGACTTGTACCAGTAATGCGCGATCCCGACCACCATCGTCGCGACCGACGCCATCACGAATATGAGCGCGATCGCATCATCGTGACCCATGACCCGCCTCCAGCGACTTCTCGGCCAGCAGTTTGGTGACGAGCTGCTGCCCCTCAGTCACCCGCTGCAGCTCGGCCGTCATATCATCGATCGCGACCTCGAGCCGCGCCAGGCGATTCTCGAGATCGGTGCCGGGCTTCATCTTCGCCATGCGCCATTGGACACCGTAACGCATGAATGCGTAGACTGTCCCAAAGATCGACAGCGGAACGGTGACGGCGGCGACGAGATCCGGATCAAGCACGAACGTTATCCGCCGACCGGCTCTCGAGGAGCTTGTTCGTGAATTGCTGCCCCTCGGTGACCCGCGACAGCTCGCCGGTGAGATCGTCGATCGCGACCTCGAGCCGCGCGAGTCGCTTCTCGATCGCGTCCAGTTCCTTGGGTTTTGCGCTCTGCTGCCCATACTTCACGCCCACGTAGACCCAGATCGTGACGGCGACCAGCGAGCAAACGACAATGAAGACAACGGAGCCCGGCATGGTCCTCCCTACGGCGCGAGCCGACGTGAGGTTTCGGGATCGGCGAGGATTTTGGTCAGGAACTGCTGGCCCTCACTGATCTTACCGATTTCACCGGTCAGGTCGTCGATCGCGACTTCCACCCGCGCGAGCCGCCGTTCGAGCAGCTCCAGCGCCTCCGGCTCGGCGCCGGAGCTTTTCTTGTAGCCGATCCATTTCGTGCCCAAGATGCTCATCGCAACGCAGGCGCAGACCGCAACGGGGACGGCGACTTCAGGTCCGATATACATCATAGGGTATCTAACGTCATCGCGAACCGTCCGGTGTCAACTGGCTTACTCGGCCTCGGCAGCACGGTCCGCAGCCAGCGCCCGGTATGCGACGCCTCGACCGCGGCCACGTCTTCGGGCCGGCCCATGGCGACGACGCGACCACCGTGCATCCCTGCCTCGGGACCCAGGTCGATCACCCAGTCCGCCAGCTTGATCACATCGAGGTTGTGCTCGATCAGCACGAGCGTATGCCCCTGATCGACCAAGCGGTCGAGGACGTTCGCGAGTCGGCGAATATCCTCCAGGTGGAGCCCGGTCGTCGGCTCATCCAGGATATAGAGCTTGCGTCCGCCGGATCGCGCGGACGCCGCCAGCTCGCGGGCGATCTTGATACGCTGGGCCTCGCCACCGGACAGGGTCGTGGCCGGCTGACCGAGATGCAAATACCCCAGGCCCACGCGTTGGAGCTGCCACAACGTCGACGTGAGTCGATCCTCTCCATGAAAGAACCGCACTGCTTCCTCGACGGTCAGGTCGAGGACCTGGGCGATGTTCTTGTTCTTCACCGTCACTTCCAAGACGTCCGACTTGAACCGGCGCCCGCCACAGACGTCGCACGGCACGAACACATCGGCCATGAAGACCATCTCGACTTCTATATAGCCCGCGCCCTCGCAGTTCTCGCATCGCCCACCGGGCACATTGAACGAGAACGTCCCGGGGGTATATCGCCGCTGCCGCGCCAACGCCGTCTCGGCGAACAGGCGACGAATTTCATCGTAGGCCTTGATGTATGTCACGGGGTTGGATCGCGGCGACCGGCCAATCGGATCCTGGTCGATCAGCACAACATCCGTGAACGCCTCGGCGCCGGTGAGCGATGCATAGCCGCCGACCGGTTCGCCGAGATGCCGTTTCGCGGAGTGGTCACCGCGCAAGCGCGTTTCCAGTGCCCGATAAAGGACATCGTGAACCAACGTGCTTTTCCCCGAGCCCGACACACCAGTCACGACGGTCATGGCGCCGATCGGTATACGAACATCCACGCCTTGCAGGTTATGCTGGCGCGCACCGGTCAGCGTGAGCCACGGAGGACCGACGGGACGTCTGTCCGGAATCGGGATCGTGCGAAGACCCGTGAGATACTCACCGGTCAGGGGACTATCAGCCACTTTCGCGATCGGTCCCGCGAACACGATCCGGCCGCCGGCATCGCCGCTGCCTGGTCCCAGCTCGACCATATAATCCGCGTGGCGCACCGCCTCGAGGTCGTGCTCGACGACCAGCACCGTGTTGCCGGTATCGCGCAGGCGGGTCAACAGGCGCAGAAGCCGATCGATGTCGCGCGGGTGGAGGCCGATTGACGGCTCATCGAGCACATACAGCGTATCGACCAGATGCGAGCCGAGTGAGTTGGCGAGCGCGATGCGTTGGGCTTCGCCGCCCGATAGCGTTCGGGCGGCGCGATTCAGCGAGAGATAGCCGAGGCCGACGTCGACCAGGAACTGTACGCGGTCACGTGCCTCGCGCAGCACGGCCGTCGCGATAGTCTGCTCGAACGGTGTCAACGGCAGCACATCGAGCCACGACTGCAAGGCTTCCACCGGAAGCTCCGCCACCTCGGCGATGTTGCGATCGGCGATGCGAACGTGCAGCGCGGCTGGTTGCAGCTTCGCGCCGTGGCACGAGGGGCAGCCTTTCGCCGACTGATACTGGCGCAGGAAAACGCGGATGTACTGCTTGTAGCGCTTGGCCTCGAGCCGCTTCAAGAAAGGGAAGATCCCGACGTACGGCTTCGTTTTGCCCCCGACTGCCGCATGGAGGAGTACCTGACGTTGCTCGGGTGTCAGATCGCGCCACGGGACATTCAGCGGGATCTTCTCCTTGCGCGCGAAGTCGGCGAGTGTGCGGCGCGTGTTGTCGTAGCGTGGTTTTTCCCACGGGTCGATCGCGCCTTCGCTCAGCGTTTTGCTCGGGTCCGGTACGATCAGTGACTCATCGTACTCCAGGACCGCGCCGAATCCATTGCAGGTGGGACACGCGCCTCTCGGGTTATTGAACGAGAAGAGCTGCGGCGTTGGTTCCGGGGCTACGGTGCCATCGTTCGGGCACTCGAAGCGTTCGGTGAAGCGGTGTTCGATATCACCAACGAGGATAACGCAATCACCGTCGCCTTCGGCGAACGCTGTTCCTACCGCGTCGGCCAGCCTCGATTGGACTTCAGGTCCCACGACTAGCCGATCCACTATGACGAGCGGATTCACCGCGGTCGTCAGGTCTACGTGCGCGGTCGACAATTCATCGAGCTGTCGAGTGACACCTCCAACGCTCACACGCACAAAGCCGCGCGCTTGGAGGTTTTCGACGACGACAGCGTGCGAGACTTGATCGGAAACGCGAAGAGGAAAGGCTACGGCGAATCGAGTACCGGCCGAGAAAGTCAGGACGGCATCCGTGACCGATTGCACGGTCGACGGACGCAACTCGCGGCCGCAGACCGAACAAAACGTGTGCCCGATGCGAGCCCAGAGCAGCCGGAGATAGTCGTAGATTTCGGTCGCCGTCCCAACGGTAGACCGCGACGTTTTCGTCGGGTTCTTCTGCTCGATCGCGACGGCCGGCGACAGCCCGTCGACGATATCCACGTTCGGCTTCTCCATCCGTTCGAGAAACTGCCGGGCGTAGGCCGACAACGACTCGACGTACCGCCGCTGTCCCTCGGCGTAGATCGTATCGAACGCCAACGACGACTTCCCCGAGCCCGACGGACCAGTGATGACGGTCAACGCCCGACGCGGGATGTCGAGGTCCAGGTTCTTCAGGTTGTGCTGCCGCGCGCCTCGGACAATCAACCGATCCTTCACACCCGAAAGATAGCCGAAAGCACGACAAAGGGCCGTCGTGCTTTTGGATCGATAGGCTGCAGGGCCTGTCCGAGTAGCATTCGGCGCTTCGCGAACCCGCTTAAAGAAGTCGTTGGACTAACTGCATGTCGCTCATTGGCGGGGACGCCTCCGAAGGATTCGGCCGAGGATCAGGACGAGCAGAGCACCGGCGGTTGCCAACGCGAGCGATCGCGGATTGAAATGGTCCGCTGTCACGCTACCCCAGCCGAGTCGTGTGCCGATGTACCCGCCAATAAAGGCTCCGACGATCCCGAGGCCGGTGGTGATCAGGCACCCGGCGGGGTCGCGGCCGGGCAAAAGAAACTTGGCCAGCGCACCGGCCACGAATCCGAGGATGACCCAATGGAGCCAGAGCGGCACGGTTGGCAAAGATAGTACTATTTACCGGATGGCTGGAGGCGACACGGCGGGCATTCACGAGGAGGATGCCCTCGGCAAGGCATACGACGGTCGGCTGATGCGGCGCTTGCTGGCGTTCGCCAAGCCTTATTGGTACCTGATCGTCGCCTCGATTTTCCTACTGTTCGGCGAAGGCTTCCTTCAACTCGTCGGCCCCGAGCTGACGAAGCGGGTGATCGACGTGGCGTTGCCGCGCCACGACTTACACGTCATCCGCGTCGCCGTCGCGCTGTTCGTGCTGTCGCTCGCGCTGCAGTTCGGGTGCTCCTACGGCGAGACTCTGCTCACGAGCCTCTTGGGCCAGCGCGTCATGCGGGACCTCCGAATGCGGTTGTTCTCGCATGTGGAGACCCTCCCGGTCGCGTTTTTTGACCGCAATCCCGTCGGCCGCCTCGTGACGCGCGTGACATCGGACGTCGAGGCGCTGAACGAACTGTTCACGGCCGGCGTCGTGTCCGGACTTGGCGACCTGTTTACGCTGATTGCGATTGCTATAGCGATGGTTCACGACGATTGGCGTCTGGCGCTCGCGGCCTTCGCCGTGATCCCGCTGGTCTGGCTCACGTCGGAGATCTTCCGGATCAAGGTCCGGTCATCCTATCGCGATATCCGGACACGGCTCGCGCGCATTAACGCGTTCTTAAACGAGCGCCTCTCCGGCATGCGCATCGTCCAACTGTTCGGACGTGAAAAGTGGGAAGCCGATCGCTTCGATGACCTGAACCGCGGCTACCTGGCGTCGAACCTCCGGTCGATCACGATTTACGCGTTGTATTTCCCGGCGATCGAGATTTTAACATCCGTCGCTCTCGCCAGCCTGCTCGTTGCTGGAGCGGGACGAATCCATGCGTCGACGTTGACCGTAGGGACGGTGGCGGCATTTCTGCAACTCGTTCGCCGGTTCTTCCAACCGCTCCAGGATCTCTCGGACAAATACAATACGCTGCAACAGGCGATGGCCTCGTCCGAGCGCATTTTCAAACTCTTGGATGAGCCGGAAGGCCCCGCGCAGGGCGTTGTGACCGAGACCACGCGTCGTCTCGGGGTGACGGTTGAGTTCGAGGACGTATGGTTTGCCTATGGCAACGCCGATCCGCCGCAATGGGTGCTCCGAGCCGTGAGTTTCCGGACGGAGCCGGGCCAAACGATCGCGCTCGTCGGACACACGGGGGCGGGGAAGACCACGGTGGTCAGTCTGTTGATGCGATTCTACGATCCGCAGCGCGGCCGCATTCTGGTCGACGGGATCGACATCCGTGAGATGTCGATCGCCGATCTTCGGAGCCGTATCGGCTACGTCCAACAGGACATCTTTCTGTTTGCCGGCGACGTGATGTCCAACGTGCGCTTGTCCGGCGCGCTGTCCGACGCGGAGGTGCAACGCGCCGCGGCCCGTGTGGGGGCCGATCGGGTCGTCGCCCGTCTGCCCAACGGATGGTCGCAGGAACTTGGCGAACGTGGGGCATCGATCAGTGTCGGTGAACGCCAGTTGCTATCGTTCGCCCGGGCCATCGCCGCCGATCCGGCGCTCCTCCTGCTCGATGAGGCCACGAGCGCCGTGGATAGTGAGATCGAGGCAGAGATTCAACAGGCACTGGCCGTGCTCATGCAGGGAAGGACCACGATCGCCGTCGCCCACCGGCTGAGCACGATCGTGAGTGCGGATGAGATCTTGGTGATGCACCATGGGGAGATTCGGGAGCGAGGGACCCATCGCGAGTTGCTCGAACAGGGCGGATTGTATGAGCGTCTGTATCGACTCCAAGTCGGCGACGATGGACGGGGAAGTGTTGCGCGCGACGCCATTGCCGCATCTAACTGATGCTACCATCGGCGCTTGCCAGCCTCGGCGGGCACCCCTAGCTTGTCCAACTGGTCATGCCCTACCTTCAACTCAATGAACGGCAGTTCGCCCTCCGCGTCGGTGAGACGCGCGTCGGTGGGGGCGCGGATGCGGATGTGCTCGTCCCCGGGGGCGACACGGCCGTCCAAGCGGTCGTTGACCTGTCCCGCGAGAGTGCGGTGTCCATCCGCCGCGCCGGCCCATCGTCGGCCGTTCGAGTCAATGGGGTGCAACTGGGCGCCGAGCCGACACCACTCATCCATGGCGACAAGATCGAGATCGGTGGCGCGGAGCTCTTCTATGGAGATGACCGGAAGGGCGGCAGCACGCAGTTCATTTCGAGCATCAATCTCCCGGATTTCAAGAATCTCAGGCCGCCCGCCGCGGGTAAGGCGACCCTCGCCACCGGTGGGCGCGTGATTTCGCTCGTCGATGGTCGCGAATATCAGATACCGGCCGCCGGTATCTCATTCGGCCGCGATGCGGGCTGCGACGTGGTCATTCCCTCGTCGGAGGTCTCCCGTCGCCATGCCGAGATCGCGCCCGGCGACGTGGGGTATGTCCTGAGCGATACGAGCACGAACGGGATTTTCGTCAACGGGCAACGTGTCGACGCAATGCAAGTCCTCGGTCGAGGTGACGTAGTGCGCATCGGGACCGAGGAATTTCGCTTTTACGCGGATCAAGCGTCGGCAAGCGCGGCTCCGGCGCCCAAAGCGGAACCGGTTGTGCAATCAGCGGCCTCAATGGCCCCGACCCCCGCCGTCGCCGCCCCGTTTCCGCGTCAAGCGCTCGCGACCCTCGAGGTGGTCGGGACCAGCCCGATGAAGGGTCAGACGTTCTCTGTGATATCGGTCCTGGCGAACATCGGGCGCGGACCACACAATGACATCGTGATCGTCGAAGAGAGCGTCTCCGATTCCCACGCCAAGCTCCAACGGCGCGATGGCGTCTGGTATCTCACGGACCTCGGCTCGACGAACGGGACGTATATCGGCGGTCGGCGCATCTCGGCCGAGGAGAAACTGCCCACTGATGCGGACCTCCGATTCGGCGGTGTCCCGCTCATGTTCCATGCGACGGTCGTCGAGCACGTGACCGAACCCAAAATCGGCACGCGCATGCTGCCGGTGGAAGAGGTCAAACGAGCCGCCCCGGCGGCACCAGCCCCCGCGCCTCCTCGGCCACGTCCCGCGGCGCCCCCGCCGCCGCCTCCCAAAAGCGCCGGTGTTCCATGGTGGGCATGGGCAGCAGCCGCCGCCGTCGTTGGCGGCGCGGCATTCTTCGCCATGCGGATGCGCTAGTGCAACTGACCTACGCGTGCCGCACTGACGTCGGGATGGTCCGCGTCGGGAACGAGGACAGTATGTATGCGGAAGCCAATCCGTACCGCGGCGTCTTTATGGTCGCCGACGGGATGGGTGGGCACGCAGCCGGCGAAGTCGCGAGCGCGATGGCGGTGCAGATCGTCACCCGTGACATCGCGCCGTTGTCCGATATCACGACCGCCACGGCGCCGGACGCCCTGCGCGATGCCCTGCAGGATGCGAATCGCGCGATCTTCGACCGCACGATCGCCGAAGTCGACAAGCAGGGGATGGGGACGACAGCCTCGGTGCTCATCCTGAGCCGGAACCGCTATCTCATCGGCCAGGTCGGCGACTCGCGCATCTATCGCGTCCGGAACGGGCACCTCGAGCAGCTGACAAAGGACCACTCGTACGTGCAGGAGCAGGTGGACGCGGGATACATCACGCCCGAGCAGGCGCGATATCACCCGTACAGCAACGTTATCACGCGCTGCGTCGGCGCGAGCCCCGATGTCGAGCCCGACGTCTACTCCGGCGAGCTCGCGGTCGGCGACGTGTTCCTCGTCGCGAGCGACGGGCTCACGGGGATGCTCGAGGACTCGCAGCTCCAGCGCCTCATGCTCGCGAAGCATTCGCCGGGACGGCTCGTGGACGCACTCATCGGCGAGGCCAACCGCCGCGGCGGGCTCGATAACATCACCGCCGTCGTCGTTCAGGTCACCGCGCTCGACGACCCGCGTCTCGACTCGCCGACCGCCGAGACTCCGGTCTATCGATCGCCGGAGAAATGAACGAGCCGACAGTCGGCGCCGTGGCCGACCTGTACCTCGGCAACATTCTATACGCCTTGGAGTTGGCCGCGACGAGCCTCGAAGCTGAGGGTAAGCGCGAGGACGCCGGGTTTTATCGCGGCATCGCGCGGAAGCTCGCCGAAGCAAAAGGACGAGAGTTGAAGGGGTGACACGGACACGGGAACGGGCGTCCATCTCTCGTGAGCTCCGTGAACCGTCCTGTCATTTTTGCACTTTTTATCGCTACGGGTGCAGCGTCTGGTCAAGATGCCGCCCGCGCGCTCGCGCGATCAGGTCACTACGGCGCGGCCATCGCACTCTATGACTCGGTCCTCGCCAAGGAGCCGCGCAACTGGGATGCGGCGCTTGGTCGCGCGCAGACGATCGCGTGGAGCGGGCATCTCGTCCAAGCCGAATCTCTGTATCGTAGCCTGGTCGACTCGGGCGCCGGACCGGATGCACAAAAAGGTTTGGCGCGCGTCGTTGCTTGGCGCGGTCGGTTCTCCGAATCCGAACACATCTATCGCTCAGTCGTCGCTCGCGATTCGATGGATACCGAGGCGCTCACCGGCCTCGCACAGGTGCTCCAGTGGGAAGGCCGGCCGCGCGAAGCGCGCGCCGCATTGAAAAAAGCGCTTGCCGCACACCCGGACGATGGCGATGCCCAAGACGCGTGGGCGAAGCTGCGCCCAATGGTCTCACCGTGGATCCGCCCGACGGTGACCACCTGGGGCGACAACGAAGACAACTCCGGCGAAGCGGCGGTGCTCGCGGCCGAAGACGGCCCATTCACGTTCGCCGCGGCGTATCGCAACACGGTCGGCGCGCACGACGTCTACGGTCACACCCAGACCGATCGTGTCGGCCTCAATCTCTCATCCCCCCACTTCGCGTTTCGCGCCGATGGCGGCGTTGGTTACGGCGAAGGTGAGTACGCCGAGGCCATCGGCTCCGCGCACATCTCGGCGACGCTTGGCCCGATAACGATGACGGCCGGCGGTTCACGCGAGTTGTTCGATGAGACCGCCGCGATGATCGCGGCGGGCCTCACGCAGACCATGGCCGACGCTGAGCTCGATGTCGCAAGTCACCTCACGGGGACGTTCGGATATGCGACCGTGAGTAGCGAAGACCACAGCGATGAGCGTGTCGAAGGCTCCATGTACCTCTGGTCGAGCGCATGGCACGGTCTCGCGCTGGGCGCGGGAGCCCATGGCTACGGGTATCTGCGCCCAGACACGGCTGATGGCTACTTCACGCCGGCGAGCTTCATTCTCGCCGAGGGCGCACTGAGAATGTCGGTCGGCGGCGAGCGTGGTTTAGGTGGGACGTTGGAATTCGGCGCCGGGGCGCAGCGTATTGCGGCTTTCCATCAACCGGCGTCCGTCAAACCCGCCGAGCGAGCGAGTGCGACCGTTCTGTATCGATTCGCACCGGGAGTCGAGTGCGGCGTAAATGGTGGATACGCCGTTGCCGCCTCGCCCTATGCCACGACCGCGGCTGGAGCGGCCGCGTATCGCGGCTACTCGGTCGTGCTGGTCGCGCGAATTATTCCGTAGCGAGCGCGCGCCGGACTTCGGCGGCAATCGTGAGGGGATCGAAGGGCTTCGTCAGGCACGCGACCGCACCGATTTCCAGGGCCCGCGCGACCTCGTCTCGCTGCGTCTTCGCGGTGAGGAACACAACGGGTACATCGGCGGTAGCTTTGTCGGCTTTGAGCCGCCGGCATGTCTCATATCCGTCGAGACCGGGCATCATGCCGTCCAGCAGAATGGCGTCGAACCGCGTTTCCTTGGCTCGTGCCAACGCATCCTGGCCGGATTCGACGATCTCGACCTGGAGGTCCGGATCGAGCCCGAGCGCGAGCTCGAGAATCGTGCGGATATCGGCTTCGTCGTCGGCGCAGAGGAGGCGCATGGCAGCACTGAGGCGAGAGAGTGACGGCTTCCCTGTAACAGCCGTCATCGCGGAGACGAGCTTCGCGCTGGAAGCGCAACTGGAATTGGGAGTTATATGAGTGAAATCCAATCTTCGGCAGTGGCGGCGCCGGCGGGGACGATCCCTCCCGAGGTGATGCGCGGCCTGCGGGAGCGATTTCAGACTTCCACGCTCCGCACGTGCGCGGCGTTCCGCACCCTCGGCATCCAGCTGACGTCCACGCCGGACGCGCCGGAAGTCGTCGACGCCGTCCGTCGTGAGTTGCATCGCGTGCACGGAACGGCGGGCAGCTACGGATACCGCGAGGCCTCAAATCTCGCCGCGAAGCTCGAAGAGAGGGCCATTCGCTGGGCGTCGGACGCCGAGCTCGACCGCGATGTGCGCGGGGCGATGATCATCGAGTTCGCGGAAGTTCTGTCCCTTGCCGTCGGCGAGCCCGAGACGAGCGCGGCTCCCGCGCCCGTGACGGAAGCCGCGGAGCCCGCCACCGTCGTCGCCACGCCCGACGTGGTCGTGATCGAGGACGATGGCCCGCTTCAAGAGATGATCCTCTACGCGCTGCGCTCGGTCGGCCTCTCGGCCCGCGCATTCAGCGATGGCCCCCAAGCCCTCGAAGCGCTGCTGGCGATGCCGGCGCCCGCCGACGGCCGCCGACCGCTCGTTCTCCTCGACGTGGATCTCCCCGGAATGGATGGGCATTCGCTGCACGAGAGACTGCGGGTCCAGCGCCCAGGCGCATACGGGTTCGTCTTTCAGACCGTGCATGGCGGTGAAGCGGAACAAGTCCGCGCGCTCACGAACGGCGCGCTCGACTACGTCGTCAAGCCGCTGAATCTTCGCGTGCTGCTGGCCAAGATCCCGATCTGGATCCGGCGCTGACCACGGTCGTTCTTGCCATAATCGCCGCGGTGCAGGCGACGTTCCTCGTAGTGCTCATGGCGTATCTCGCCGCCAATCGCGCGCGGATGTCCCGTCTCACGCGCCGCGAGACCGCGGTGGCCGCCTCACTGACCGAACCCCTCCACGCGTTCTTGCTCGGCAAAGGCAGCGCCGTCGAGGTCTGTGCCCATCTCGGCGTGCTCGGTCCTGATCAGGCGCTCGAGCAGCTCACGCGCTTATCCGCTCTGCGCGTAGCGGCTGAACGACAGGATGCGCTGGCCACGGCGCTCCTCAAGGAGCAATGGGTCCAGCGCGGTCTCAAAGGTGCCCGATCGCCGCGTTGGTGGAAACGCCTCGCGGCCGTTCGTCTGCTCGCGGCCGTCGGTCAGCAATCGCATCGCGCCGTGCTGCGTCGTCTCTTGCTCGATCGGCATCCCGCCGTGCAGCTCGCGGCGGCATCCTGCCTGGGTCGGGTCGCCGACAGCGATCTCGTCTCCCTCGTCGTCGAGACGTTGCCAGGTCGGCCGATCGCGGTGCAACACTATCTGTTCTCCGCCCTCAAGCAGTGCTGGCAGCACACCGTACCGCTCGTGTCCCGGCGCCTCCGGGCCGACACGCCGGCCGATCGCCTCGAGGTGTGGATCAATCTCGCGGAGGCGCTGGCGACGCCGGCGGTGCTCGCGCCGGTACTCCGTCTGTCGACGCATCCCAACGGCGATGTGCGACTCGCCGTGGCGCGTGCGCTCAAGCACTACTTCCACCCCGAGACACCGGACGTGCTGTACGCATTGCTCGCGGACGAAGACTGGCGTGTCCGCGCGCAAGCCGCCCGCGCGCTCGGTGTGCTCAAAATCACCGAAGCGGTCGGGCCGCTCGGCGCGCTGCTTCGCGACCGCGCATGGTGGGTGCGATTCCGCGCGGCGTTGAGCCTGGCGCAGCTGGGCGAGCCGGGACGGCGCATGCTGCGCGAGGCCCGCGTCGGCGGTGACCGCTATGCGAGCGAGATGGCCACGATGATCAGTGGCTTGTCCGGCGGCGGCGTCTTGGAACTGGCGGACGCGTGACCCATTGGACGCATTGGGTCGTGTTCGGCCTGGGGATCGCGGACCAATTCGCGCTGTTCTATTTCCTGACCCTGAATTCGTTCTACGCCCTGTTGCTGTTGTCGAGCATTCCGGAAGCGTGGTTGCATTGGCATCTGTCGCACGATGAGCATGTGCGCCGTCTGCTGGGATCGGACGCGCTGCCACCACTCTCGGTGCTCGTTCCCGCGTACAACGAAGAAGTCACCATCGCGGCGAGCGTCCTGTCCTTTCTCACGCTCGAGTACCCGCGGCACGAGATCATTCTGGTCAGCGACGGGTCCACCGATGCGACGATCCAGCGACTCGTGGAAGCCTATGATCTCTACGAAGTCCCACCGGCCTTTCCTATCGGTGTCCCAACCAAGACTATTCGCGCCTATTATCGGTCGCGGCGCTATTCCAAGTTGCTGGTTCTCGACAAGGACAATGGCGGCAAGGCTGATGCCTTGAACGCGGCTCTCAATGCCGCGCGATATCCGTATGTGCTGGCCGTCGACGCCGACACACTGATCGAGTCCGACGCGCTGCTTCGGTTGGCCAGGCCGTTTCTCATGGGTGGGCACGTGGCGGCCGTCGGCGGCACGATCCGAGTGGCGAACGGGTGCCGCGTCGAGCACGGGCGGGTCGTTGAGGCCCGGGTCGACAACCGTCTGCTGCCGGGCATTCAGGTCGTGGAGTATTTGCGAGCGTTTTTGTTCGGTCGGCTCGGCTGGAACCGCCTCGGCGGGAATCTCATCATCTCCGGCGCATTCGGCCTCTTCCGGCGACAGTATCTGGTCGACATCGGCGGCTATCGTACCGGCCACATCACCGAGGACATGGACCTGGTCGTCCGGCTTCATCGGTACTTGCGAGAGCGCAAGCTGCCGGATCGGATGCCGTTCGTGCCGGATCCGGTCGCCTGGACCGAGGTGCCGACCTCGCTTCAGGTCCTGGGCCGGCAACGCGAGCGCTGGCACCGCGGCCTCATCGCCACGCTCTGGCAGCACCGCGACCTGATGTTCAATCGCAAGTATGGTTCGATCGGCATGGTCGCCTACCCCTTCTATTTCTTCGGGGAGATGCTGGCTCCGGTCGTCGAGCTGCTCGGCTATCTCGTGACGATCCTTGGACTGGCGATCGGAGCCGTCAACTGGACGTTCGCCGGACTGTTCCTGCTCGTAGCGGTCGGCTACGGGCTCCTGCTATCGATCTGGACGTTCGTCCTGGAAGAGCTCACGTATCGGCGCTACACGCGACCCGGCGATCTCATGCGGCTGTTGCTGTACGCCATTGTGGAAAATGTCGGATACCGTCAGGTGACCGTGTTGTTTCGATTGCAGGCGTTCTGGCGTACTCTGCGCCGCAACCGATCGTGGGGAGTGATGCGCCGTGAGGGCTTTGCCACTGTTTCGACCAAGGCGAAGCCAGTTTAGTTTTCACTGCATGCCGAACAGACTGCAGCTGCTCCATGACGCCGGCCAGTCGATCTGGCTGGATTTCATTGACCGTACGATTCTGACCAACGGCGAGCTCGAGCGCCGTATCCGGGAAGACTTCGTCACGGGCGAGACCACGAACCCCACGATCTTCGAGAAGGCGCTCGCCGAGGGCACGGCGTACGATGATCAGCTGGCCGCGCTCGCGGCCGACGGCATCGTGGATCCGGCGGCGGTCTTCGAGGCCGTCGAGGCCGACGATGTGCGTCATGCCTGCGACATCTTCCGCCCCGTCTACGACCGCACGAACGCGGCCGACGGCTACGTCTCGATCGAGTGTTCGCCCGGCGTCGCGAACGACGCGAACGCCACGATCGCCGAAGCGCGCCGTCTGTGGAAGACCGTCAATCGGCCCAACGTGATGGTGAAGGTCCCCGGCACTCCCGACGGCGTCGTTGCCGTGCGCCGGCTGCTGGCGGATGGGATCAACGTCAATATCACGCTGCTGTTCTCGATCGACGCGTACTCGAACGTTATCGACGCCTACCTCGCGGGCTTGCAGGACCGACTCCGCACGGGTGGCGCTATCGACCGTATCGCATCGGTGGCGTCCTTCTTCGTGAGCCGCGTGGACACCGAAATCGACAAGCGCTTGACGCAGGCCGATCTCAAAGGTAAGGCCGCCATCGCGAACGCGAAGCTGGCCTACGCGCTCTTCCAGCAAAAGTTCGCGGGTTCGGCGTGGGATGACCTCGTGCGTCGCGGCGCGCGCGTGCAGCGGCCACTGTGGGCCAGCACGAGCACCAAGAATCCGGCGTATCGCGACGTCATGTACGTCGAGCAGCTGATCGGCCCGGACACCGTGAACACGATGCCGGTCGCGACGATCGATGCGTTCCGCGATCACGGCGAAGTGGCTCGGACCGTGGACAAGGACGTTCAAGCGGCGCGGCAGGTGATCCAGCAGATCGAGGCGGCCGGCACCTCGATGCGCGAGGTCACCGACAAGCTGCTCACCGACGGCCTGGCGTCGTTCCAGAAGTCGTGGGACACGATGCTGGCGGGGCTGGAGAAAAAGACACGGGTCGTCGCGGCGCGCTGAGTGGCCACTCCCACTCTCGCTCGAACGAAAATCGTCTGCACGCTCGGCCCCTCGACCGCCACGGAATCGGCGATCGGGGATTTGCTCGACGCCGGGATGAATGTCGCCCGGATCAACTTTTCGCACGGCACGCAGGCCGAGCATGCCGCGACCATCGCGCGCATACGGAAAGCCGCTGACGCCCGGGGCAGGCCTGTCGCCATCCTTGGTGACCTCCAAGGTCCGCGCATTCGGATCGGGGAGTTGTCGGCTCCGCGGCAGCTCGAGACCGGCGATGACGTTACGCTCGCTCCGGAGGATGCCGTCCCCGCGGGCGCCATCCCGGTGACCTATCGCGCGCTGGCGAGCGATGTACACACGGGCGACCGTATCCTCGTCGACGATGGCCTCATCGAGCTCATGGTGCTGGATACCGTAGGCGATACGGTCCATGCGCGCGTTGTGCATGGTGGCCAGGTCAAATCCCACAAGGGACTGAATCTCCCCGGCATTCATGTGTCGGCGCCATCGATCACGGACAAGGATCGCGCCGACATAGACTTTGCCGTGGAGCAAGGCCTGGATTATCTCGCGCTCAGCTTTGTCCGTCGCGCCGAAGACATCGCTGATCTTCGCTCGCGCATTCCGAAGCGCTTACTCGTCATCGCCAAAATCGAAAAAGATGTCGCGCTTCAAAACATCGAATCCATCATGCTCGCGTCTGATGGCGTGATGGTCGCGCGCGGCGATCTGGGCGTTGAGTTGCCGTTCGAAGAAGTTCCGATCGCGCAGAAGAGAATTATCAGATTGGCGAACAGGCTGGGAAAGCCGGTCATCACCGCGACCCAGATGCTCGAGTCGATGGTCGAGCACGCGAGACCGACGAGAGCCGAGGCCAGCGACGTAGCGAACGCCATCCTAGACGGTACGGATGCGGTGATGCTATCCGCCGAGACCGCGGCCGGCGCGTTCCCAAGACTGGCTGTCGAGGCGATGCGGCGGATTATCTGCGAAGTCGAGTGTCACCCACTCCCGTGGCGCTCTCGTGATGAAGAGCGACGCGAAGCTGGAACGACCGTAGCCACGGAAGAAGCGATTGCCGCCGCGACGATCGCCGCGAACCGGATGCTCGGCACGCCGCTCGTCATTGTTCTGACGAAAGGCGGATTCAGCGCGCGCATCGTCTCCTCGCATCGGCCGAAGGTGCCGATTCTGGCGCTGACCGACATGCCGCAGACGTACCGCCAACTCGCGCTCGTCTGGGGCATCGTCCCCCATCTGGTCGCGCACTGCACGACCTATGACCAGATGGTCGCGCTCGCCCGCCAAGCCGCGGTCGAGCTAGGCTTGGCGCACCCCGGCGACCGCGTTCTCGTGACCGCTGGTGTCCCCTTCGATGTGCCCGGAACGACGAATCTGCTGAAAGTCGAGACTGTGTAGGTTTTGGTCCAACGACTCCTTTACATGGCCGCAAAGCGCCGCCACTCTGCGGATATGAGCGTCAGCCGCTCGACGTCAGCTTCACAGGGGGCAGTTTCCCTGTGAAGCTGACGTTCCTGGGCACGGGGACGAGCTTTGGCGTTCCGATGATCGGATGCCACTGCGCGGTGTGCCGGTCACCCGACCCGAGGGACCGACGCTCGCGCGTGGGTGCCGTTATTGAAACCGACCGCGGCACACGGCTCTTGATCGATACGCCGCCGGAGCTTCGCGTGCAGCTGATCGCGAACGGTATCGACCGCGTCGACGCCGTCTTGTTTACGCACGATCACGCGGACCACACGCACGGACTGGACGATCTGCGCGCCATTTCCGTTCGGCGGGAGGGCGCGTTGCCCATGTTCGGCTCGGCGGAAACGCTCGCGTCGCTCGCGCGCAAATTCCCATACGTGTTCGACGACCGGATCAAACCGCAGCCCGGAACCACGAAGCCGGAGGGTCACGCACGCGTGCTGGCGCCGTATGAGACGGTGCGTATCGGAGACACGGCCGTCACGCCCGTCCCGGTGCCTCATGGCGACATCACCGTTTACGGCTACCGCATCGGGGATGTGGCGTACGTGACCGACGCCAAGGTCGTCCCTCAGGCCGCGATGGATGCCCTCAAAGGTGCGAAGGTATTGGTCGTAAACGCTCTGTTTCGCACCGAGCACCCGACCCACTTGAGCGTGCCGGAAGCGATTGAGGTCGCGCGCGCCGTCGGCGCGGAGCGGACCTTCCTGACGCATTTGACGCACGACAACTTTCACGCGGATCTCGAGGCTGAGCTGCCTCGCGGCGTGACCCCCGCGTTCGACGGACTCACCGTCCGTATCGATTGAGTGACCGACCCTATCGTCGCCGCCCTCTGGTTCGATCTGCTCGGCAAAATCGCGGGCCCGGCGGCGCATGCCGTCAACAACGCGCTCAATAACGTCGCCATCAACCTGGCATTAGTGCAGTCTCGGGCGAACACCCCAGGTGTCGCGGCCTACGCCGAACGGGCGGACGGATACCTTCTGGAGGCTACACGACTGGCCCAAGCAGTCATGGCGTTATCGCGACCCGTGCCGGTTCCCGTCGAGCCGGCATCAGTCCTGCATCAGCTCGTTCCCGTATTACGGGCCGCCGACCGGGTGATCGAAGTACACGACGACATTGCGCACGTCGCCACCACCCCGATCGACGGCGCCGTCGTGCGGCTGGCGCTCGCGGCGACTCTGTCGGAGGGCACCGTCAGTCGGGTCCACATTCTCCGTGGAGGAGAAGAGATGCAGATTAGCGGCGGCGCGGTTCCTGATGACGTGGCGGATGCTGCTCGACGGGCCGGCGTTGGCCTGCGACTGGAGTTGGGGCAAGTTACATTTTCGTTTACATGAAATCCGCGAAGATTCTTATTGCCGATGACGAGCCCGCGATCACCACGGGGCTGAGCGCCATTTTGAGCGACCTCGACTATGAAGTCGAAGTCGTCCCCGATGGACAGCAGGCGCTCGATCGCTTGGCGGCCGATCGCTTCGGGCTCGTGCTCGCGGACTTGAAGATGCCGCGGCTCGATGGCTTGGCCTTGCTGCGCGAGATGCAGCAGCGTGGCGTTCCCACCGAATGCATCATCATCACGGGCCAGGCGACGATCGATTCAGCCGTCGAAGCGATGCAGGGCGGCGCATACGATTACATCGAGAAACCGCTCAACACCGAAAAGCTCAATCGCCTCAAGGCGCTGATCCCGAAAGCGCTGGACAAGTACACCGTCCAACAACGCAATCGTGAGCTCGCCTCGCAGCTCCAAGAACTGACCCATTATGCCGAGCTCACCGGTCAGTCTGAAGCGATGCGAGAGGTCTATAAGATCGTCGATGCCGTCGCGTCCTCGACGGCGAGCGTCTTGATCCTCGGCGAATCCGGCACCGGCAAAGAGCTCGTCGCGAGAGCGGTCCACTCGAAAAGTGAACGAGCGAAAGGCCCGTTCTTCGCGATCAACTGTGCCGCGCTGCCCAAAGAAATTCTCGAGAACGAGCTGTTCGGCCACGAAAAAGGCGCGTTTACCGGGTCGACCAATGAAAAACCCGGCGCGTTCGAGATGGCCAGCGGCGGGACATTGTTCTTCGATGAAGTCGCCGAGATGGCGCCGGACATCCAGGTCAAGCTGCTCCGCGCGATCGAAACGCGCACTGTTCGGCGACTCGGCGGCAAGAAAGAGATCGACGTCGACATTCGCATCGTGGCGGCGACCAACAAGGACCTTCAATTGGCGCTGGCCGACAATATGATCCGTGAGGACCTGTACTATCGGCTGGCCGTGGTCGAGGTCTACCTGCCGCCCCTGCGGGAGCGCGTCGGCGATATCCCGCTATTGGCGAACGAATTTCTGGCGCGCTTCGCCCATCAGAACGGGAAGAAGATCCAGGCGTTCGACGACGCCGCGATGGACTGGATCGTCAGTTACTCGTGGCCGGGCAATGTCCGCGAGCTCAAGAACGCGGTCGAGCGGGCGGTCGTCATGTCGCGCGGCCCAGTGATCACCCAGACGGAGATCATGCCGCGCCACGTCCGTCATACGGCCGAAACGCCGAACTCCGTCGTGGTCCAGGTGGGGACATCGGCGAACGACGCGCGCCGGATGTTGGTGCTCAAAACATACGCCGCCGCCAACGGCGACCTGGCTCGCGCCGCGACGATGCTCGGCGTCGAGGAACAGACGTTGCAATCAGAGCTGGCGGGCTATATCGCGAACGGTGACGCGAAGCCGCTCAAGAAACCGAATGGCAAGAAGACCAAGTAACGGGGGAACGATGCGCGATCACGACGACGAGCCATACGTGGTGATTCAGGAACGGTCCAGCGATGTCGGGTCGTTCCTGCTCGGTCTGGCCATCGGCGCCGGCGTTGCGCTGCTGTTCGCGCCGCGCTCGGGCGAGGAGATCCGTGGCGAGATCAAGCGCCGGGTCAAGCGCGTGGGCGACCGGGCCTCGGATACCTTTTCCGAGGCACGCGAGCGCGTCGAGCAGCGCTTGGAATCCGCGCGGATTTCGCTGGAAGAGAAAAAGCAGCGCATGACCGACGCCGTCGCCGCCGGCCGCGCCGCCGCGCGCCAGGCAGCACGGGACGCGCGTCGGGAGATAACGACGAAGCGGCCGACGACCGGCCCGGTCTCCGAGGACTGACGATCCGCTCGCTCCGAGTCGCGTGGCGCGAGTCGGCGCTGCGCGACTATTTGGTGAGCGTGTATCTCAATAGCGGCGAGGACAACATTTTCTTCCTCGCCAGCGGGGTCGCGTTCAATATCCTGCTCGCGGCCGTCCCATTCGTGCTGCTGCTCGTCAGCGGCATGGGGTACTTCCTCGACCTGTCGCCGGCGGCATCGCTTTCCAGGATCTCGGTGCTCGTCGACCGCCTGCTGCCATCGGAGTCGGGGCGCATGGGCCAGGTCGTCACGGCGCTCATGAACGAGGCGATCCGGCTCCGGGGCACGGTCGGCCTCGTCAGCGCCGTCACGTTCGTCTGGTTTTCGACGCGACTGTTCGGATCCCTGCGCGCGGTATTGGCGCTCGTGTTCGATCTCGACCGTGACCGTGGGATCATCGATGGAAAGATCTTCGATGCCAAGGTCACGGTGGTCGCGACGCTGCTCGTCGTCATTTACACGGTGCTCAACGCCTATCTCGCCATCGCGACGAAAAACGGCGCCGCGATCTTGTCGGACATCGGTGTGCAGCACGCGGCCATGAACCGGTTCGAGTATTGGATGGCGCGGGCCTTCGAGTTCAGCTTCGTGGCCGCCACGTTCTTCGCGCTGTACCGGTTTTTACCCGCGCGCGGCGTCCGCGCCCGCACGGCGGTGCTGGCGGGCACCTTCAGCGCGGTCTTGCTGGAGCTCGCGAAGGTCGCGTTCGCGACCTACCTCCGGCATTTCAATCCCGGCTCGTTGTACACGGGCACGCTGGCCGCGATCGTCATCGTGATTATCTGGCTCTACTATGCGGCCACGATCTTCATTCTGGGCGGCGAGGTCGGCCAGGTGTACGCGCTGCGACGCATCCGGCGTTTGCAGTGGGAAGCAGTTGAGTAGCGCCGCGACGGCCGCTACGTTTCGCGTGCCCCAGGTCCGTAGGAGGGCGCGAGCCCACTAACCCCGTCAGGACCCCGCAGGTAGCAGCGGCATGAGGTGTCTTGCGTCGCTTCGCCGGGCCTGGGGTATCTCTCCTCCGACATGCCACTGGCTCTCGCTCGTAAATATCGACCGAAGACGTTTGCCTCGGTCGCGGTCCAATCGCACGTCTCGAACACGCTGAAAGGCGCCATCGCCCGCAACCGCGTCGCGCATGGGTACCTCTTCTGCGGGCCGCGTGGGACGGGCAAGACCACGCTCGCGCGCGTGCTGGCCATGGCCCTCAATTGCGAGCGCCGGCATCTCCGCAACGACGGCGAGCCGTGCGGCGAGTGCGCATCCTGCACCCGCATCTGGAGCGGCTCGGCGAGTCTCGACGTCGTCGAGATCGACGCGGCGTCGAACCGGGGTGTCGACGACGCGCGTGAGCTGCGCGAGCGCGCCATGTACGCGCCGTCGGGCGACGACCGGTACAAGGTCTACATCGTCGACGAAGCGCATATGCTCACGCGCGAGGCGTGGAATGCGCTGCTCAAGATTCTCGAGGAGCCACCTCCGCGGGTGGTCTTCGTCTTTGCGACGACCGAGCCGCAAAAGATCGCCCAAGCCGCCGCGCCGGTGCTCTCGCGGCTCCAGCGCTTCGATCTGAAGCGCATCCCGTCGTCCGAGATCCGCGCGCGGCTCGCCGAGGTGTTCGACGCCGAGGGGCTCGAGGCGGATGCCGACGGCTTGGGGATGCTGTCTCGCGCGGCCGATGGCTCGATGCGGGACGCCTTGAGTCTGACCGACCAGGTTCTGGCGCTCGATCCCGATGCCACGGTGACGGCCGATCGCGTCCGGGATGCACTCGGCTTGGTGGCGGAAGACGAGTACATCGCGATTCTCGATCTGATCGCCGGCCGGAAAGCAGGGGAGATCTTTACGGCCATCGCGCGACTCGCGGATCAGGGCATCGATTTCGGACTCTTGCTTTCCGGCATCGCCGACACGATTCGAGCCCAGCTCGCCGTGGTCCTCGGCGCCACTCCGCCGGACATCTCCGCGTCCTTGCTGGCCGCATTGACCGCACGCCGCTCGGCGTGGTCCGCCGGGGACCTGCTGCGTATGCTGCACGCGATTACCGAGTTGGAGCAGCAGTTTCGCAAGAGCGTCCAGCAACAGCTATTGATCGAGACGCTATTAGTCCGCTTCGCGCTCCTCGATCGCTCAGTTGAGCTCGAATCGGTGCTGCGACAGTTCGGCGGCGGCGGAGGTACGGTTTCGGTAGCCCGGCCTCAGGCACCGCCTCCTCCGGCTGCCCCTCCCAAAGAGGGAAAGTGGAGCGACGTAGTCAGCCGGCTCAGGGGAGCCTCTCCCATGCTGGCGGCGGCGCTGGATCATGCCAACCTGGTGGGGATGTCCCAGGAGGGTGAGCTGACCATCCGCCTTGAAGAAGCGAATGAGGTCTTTCAACGCAAGATCGAAGGCGGCCGGGACCAAATTCTGGCTGCCGCCAGAGAGGTCTTCGGCCGGGCGAAGAGCCTCAAACTGGCTCAAGGGGCTTCGAGTGCCGAACCGCCGGCCCCGCCAAAGCGGTTGACCCAGGAAATCCTGAAAACCGAAGAAGTCGCCCGACTCCGCCGGAGCGACGCCCTCCTGGACAAAGCCATCGACGCCCTCGACCTAGAACTGATGGACGAGTAGTTCCAACGACTTCGTTAGGACGCTGGCCAAACTGAGCAAGTCAGCGGGCAGGAGCCGCAGTCCATCGATGGCACCGGTCCAGGGCCGCGGGTACGCCAGCTAATTAGATTCAGTGTATATGGCCGACATTATGAAGCTGCTACAGCAGGCCCAGCAGATGCAGGGCCGGCTCCAGCAGATCCAAGATGAATTGCAGCAACGCACCGTATCGGCATCAGCCGGCGGTGGCATGGTCACGGTGAACGCCGATGGCAAGGGCCAGATCCGGTCGATCAAGATCGAT
>DASRDS010000297.1:0-10922 GCA_035652495.1 Gemmatimonadaceae bacterium | reverse complement strand
TGCTCGCGCTCGGCTCGATCTCACCCCTTGCCGCACTGCGCCGCGAGTTCGGCGACGAGAAGCTGCGCGAAGGTCGCGCTATCATCCCCGCGCTCATCCTCGCTGGGACAGTCCTCGCGCTCTCCGTGGCCCGCGCGCCCCGACCGCGACTCGGCGTCGGCATCGCGATCGGCATCGGCGTCGTCCTGCTCGCACTTTGGGCCGGCGCGGTGGCGCTCTCGTGGGTCGCCCGTCGCGTCACGCGATCGGGTTGGCCGTACGTGATTCGCCAAGGTGTCGCCAACCTGTATCGGCCGGCGAACCAAACTCGTGCCGTCGTGTTGTCGCTCGGGTTCGGCGCGTTTCTGATCGCCACGTTGTATCTCGTACAATCGAACGTATTACGTGAGCTCAACGTCGCGACCGATGCGTCGCGCGGAAACGTGTTGTTCTTCGACGTTCAATCGGATCAAGCGCCCGGGCTGGACAGCCTGGTGGGCCGTCGCGTCGTGGAGACCGCGCCGCTCGTCACCATGCGCATCGCATCGATCAACGGTGTCTCGGTTGGCGAGCTCCAACATGAGAAGCGCGGTGCGGCGTGGACGCTCCGTCGCGAGTATCGGTCGACGTACCGCGACACCTTGGTGGCCTCTGAGCACATCGTTGCGGGACGGTGGTTCGCCAAGGACCCCCCGGGCGATACGGCCGAGGTGTCGCTCGAGGCCGATGTCGCGCGTGAGATGGGCGTCAAGATCGGAAGTCGCATCACCTGGGATGTGCAGGGGGTGCCTATACCGACGCGATTGACCAGCCTTCGCGAGGTCGATTGGGCGCGATTCGAGCCGAATTTCTTCGCCGTGTTTCCGAACGGCGTACTCGAGAGAGCGCCGCACCAGGTGGTCGTGCTCGCGAATGTGCCGAGTGCGAACGCGCTCTCGGAATTGCAGCGCGCGGTGGTTGATCGCTATCCGAACGTCTCTTCGGTCGACCTGACGCTCGTACGCGATACCATCGGGCGCATTGTGACGAAAGTGACGCTGGCGATTCGCTTCTTGGCGCTCTTTGCGTTGGCGCTGGCGATTCCCGTTCTTTTTAGCTCAGCATCCACCAGCCGACGCGATCGTGTCCGCGAGGGTGTGCTCCTCAAGACCCTCGGCGCGAGCCGCGCGCAGATTCGCGCGATCATGCTGGCCGAATATGCGGCACTGGGTCTCGTCGGCGCGCTCACCGGCGTGCTGCTCTCGTTCGCGGGCGCATGGGCTCTCTTGAAGTTCGCGTTCGAGAGCTCGTTTACGCCGGCCGTTATCCCCGCTATCGGCATCGCGCTCATCTGCGCGTTCCTCGCGATCGCGATCGGGTTACTCAGCGGGCGTGATGTTTTTGCCGAGACGCCGATCAGCGCTCTGCGTGCGGAGTGAACTCTAGCGCGATTTCACCATCTGGGGGTAAGGCCCACCATTGCGCGATGAGCTCCGCGGCAACAGTTCGCACTCGCGCGAGTTGATCATCAGTGACCTCCCTCCAGGATGATCCACAGAAATTGGCGCCCTGCGCATTGATCTCGTCGGTTGTAAGATCTTGACTCACACATGCCACCAGAAACTCGGCCATGTTCGCCTCAGCCGGCAGCCGCCCGCGAGGCCACGGATGCCCGAAATCCGAAAGATCCCATCCGTCGGCCACGAGGCCGTAAAAGGCCTGTCGGAGGCCGAGCGTGGTCTCCACCGCATAGTGGGTGAGATCGTGCGGCGGAAAGAAGCGGCTATTTTTGGCGGGATGCCGCTGCCACGTGGCCGATCCATCGGCACGCTCACACCGGAGCACGGCCAAGCCATCGACCCGATTGTGAATTCGAATACGCATGACAGTATCGCTTGAGTCGATCGAAGCCGCGGCCGCTCGCATCCGGCCCTACCTGCGCGAGACGCCGGTCGAGCAAAGCTACGCGCTCGGCGAGTCCGTGTGGCTCAAATGCGAGCAGTGGCAACGCTCGGGTTCCTTCAAGATACGCGGCGCCTTGAACAGTATCCTGTCGCTCCCGCCCGATGCCCTGGCGCGCGGCGTCGTCACCGCGTCGACCGGCAACCACGGTCGCGGCGTCGCGACCGCGCTCACCGCCGTCGGCGCGCGCGGCACGGTCTATCTGCCGCACAGCGCGCCGGCCATGAAAGTTCAGGCTCTCCGTCGTTTTCCGGGCATCGATGTCCAGTTCTACGGGGAGGAGGGGGGCGCGACAGAACTGTTCGCACGCTCGGTCGCCGATCGTGAGGGCCGTCCGTATATCTCGCCGTATAACGACGAATCCGTCATCGCGGGTCAGGGCACGCTCGGCCTCGAATTCGCGAAGCAGTGTCCCGACCTCGACGCCGTCTTCGTCGCGGTCGGTGGCGGCGGCCTCATTTCCGGCATCGCCACCGCCATGCCCTCACGCATTGTCGGCTGCTGGCCCGAGAACTCCGTCGCCATGTATGAGAGCATGCGCGCGGGCGAAATCGTCACGCCTCCTGAGCAGCCGACACTCTCCGACGCGACCGCCGGCAGTGTCGAGCCGGGCGCGATCACGCTCGATCTCTGCCGTTCGCTCATCGACGATTGTGTCCTCGTCAGCGAAGCCGAGATCGCTGATGCGATCCGGTTCATGGTGGCTGAGCACCAGATGATCGTCGAGGGGGCTGCCGGTGTAGCAGTAGCAGCCTATCGCAAAACGGCGGCCCAGTACGCGGGCCGCAAGGTCGGCATTGTGCTGTGCGGTGGCAACATCGGGTACAACACGCTGCGCACCATTCTCTGCGAGACCCCATGATCTTTCTCGCGTTATCGCTGCTCGTCGCGGTCCAAACTCACGCGCTTCCGCAGTCTGACCCGGATGTCACGATTGCCGCACCGGCGACCGCGCCTCAGGGCGCGCTCGAGCCGCCGAGTGTGCCGCCGCGGACGGCACTCGGAGCTTCGTCGGTGCCGCCGGAACCGCCCGATGACGGTGACCCGTACGCCGAAACCACGCGGATGACGCGCATCGCTCGCGGGATTCTGGGAACGGTCACTATCGGCTCCGTGGTCGCGGTGCTCGTGCATTCATGCGCGGGTTAGCCGGCAAGCGTGTCCTCGTCACCGGCGGGACGAGCGGCATTGGTGCGGCGACGGCGGAGCGGTTCGTGGAGGAAGGAGCAGCAGTATGGATCCTCGGCCGGACGGCGGACGCCAACGCGTCGCGGTCGATCGTGGCCGATGTGGCTGACAGTGCGGCGGTGGCGCGGGCGTTCGAGCGCATGGACGCCGAGGCTGGTGGCATAGATGTCTTGATCAACAATGCCGGCATCAGTGTGCGCAACGAGCTGGTGGACATGCCGCTCGATGAATGGCGGCAGGTGCTCGATGTAAATCTGACGGGCGCCGTCATTGTTGCTCAGCATGCCGCGCGACGCATGCGGGCTCAGGGGAGCGGCGTGATCCTGAACATGGGGTCGACGAACGGCCTCGTCGGATACCGCGGATACGCCCACTATAACGCGTCGAAAGCCGCGCTGATCGAGCTCACGAAAACGATGGCGCTGGAGCTCGCGCCAACGGTTCGAGTGAATGTTGTTTGCCCCGGCTACATTCTGACGCCGATGCAGGAGGCCGAGTACACGCCGGAGATGATGCGCGAGCTCGAGGCGAAGATTCCGATGCGGCGGCAAGGGCGTCCGGCCGAGGTCGCGGCGCTGTTCGCGTTCCTCGCGTCGGACGAGGCGGCGTTTATTACGGGGCAGGCCTACGTGATCGACGGCGGCGAGACCGCCGGCGGGTTAGCGAGTCGCTAACGGCTGAGCCGCCGGCTGCGTCGCCATAACCTGCGCATCCCGGCGCACGACGGCGTCGACATCGATCGGCTGGCCGTCGGCGAGGATCACGGTGACCCGCACGTGATCGCCCTCGTGCAGCTCGCGCTGCAGACCCGCGAGCATGACATGCGGCCCGGGCGGCGCGAACGTGCTGCTTCCGCCGGCGGGAATCGCCAGCTGGTGAATCAGGTCGGTCCGGATCGTATCGCCCACACGAACGTGCTGGAAGATCGCGACGCTGCGCGCGGAGGATGACAGCACGTCGACGATGTTGACCGGATGCGGGTCGTTATTCGTGAGCGTCATCGAGACCACGGCCGTGTCACCGACCGGCGCGGCATTGACCCATGCCTTCTGCGCCACGACCGATGATCGCGCGGGGCCACACACGGTGAGTGTGGCGAGAGCGCCAGCAAAAACGATCGCGATGAGATAAATCGATCGTGGACGATGTGGCACGGCTCTCAAGAACCCCCTAACACCGATAACGTTCCCGCCATATGTGACGGGTTGGACCGCCATTAAGATAGTCGTTACCGGTCTCCACGGTTATCGCGAACGCAGATCTGTGGATAGATTGTCCCTATATGCCTCTCCTCCCGCTGCTTTCCGCGCTGGTCGTGCTGGTCCCGCCGTCGCACAATGCCCGGCGGTTTTCCGACGTGTCGATCTCCCCTGACGGGCATCTCGTCGCCTGGGTTGGTCCGAGTCCAACCGACTCAACGGGCACCGGCGCGCCGGGCGTTGTGATCGTCGACCGTCGTCGACCGAACACGGCCCTCCATACGTTTGGCCAGGCGAACGGCATCGCATGGTCGCCGGATAGCCGCGCGCTGGCGTTTCTCGGTCAGAACGGTGCGCTGACCCTGGCGAACGTCGCCGACGGCCAGTCGCGAGTCGTCGCGACCATTCCCGGCGCTATCCATGACGCGCGTTTTTCGCCGGACGGGAAGAGCATTGCGGTTCTATACTCGAGGCCCGAGGAGATCGCCTTTGGCCCGACGCAGGCCGCGCCGCGCGACACGGGCGTGATCGGCGACCTCGTCGATCGCCAGCACCTTGCCGTGATCGATCTCGCCGGCGGTCACTTACGGGTCGTCACGCCGGCCGATCTCTACGTCTACGAGTACGACTGGTCGCCCGACTCGCATCGGCTCGTGATCAGCGCCGCGAACGGTTCGGGCAATAACAACTGGTGGACCGCGCGCCTCTACGCCGTGCCCGCCGACTCCGGCACGCCGACTGAGATTGCCCGTCCCACGACGCAGATCGCCGTTCCGCGCTGGTCGGCGGATGGCTCCGAGATCGCCTATATCGGCGGAATTATGAGCGACCAGGGGTCGACCGGCGGCGACGTGTGGGTCGTCGCCGCGACCGGCGGGACCCCGCGCGACCTGACGTCGTCGGCGACGATCTCCCCGTCAGATCTGGCATGGTCCTCATCGCCGCATCAGCTCATCGTTTCGGCCTGGGCGAGCGGCGCATCGGACATCGTGTCACTCGACACGAAGAGCGGCGAGTCGCGCGTGTTGGCCAACATCAAGGGCCACGTCACTGGCGGCGCCTTCGTCCCGTCCGTGTCCGTCTCGCGCGATGGCCAGACGGTCGCCGCCACACGCGAGTCGTTGAGCGAACCGCCCGAGGTCTGGGCCGGGTCCCCGACGCACCTGGAGCAGCTGACCCACGCGAACGCCGGTGTGACCCCCGCGTACGGCCGTTCCGAGAGCGTTGAGTGGAAGAGCGACGCGTTCACGGTTCAGGGCTGGCTGGTCTATCCGGCGGATTTCAAACCGGGGACTCGCTATCCCATGATCGTGCAAGTGCATGGTGGCCCCGCGGCCGCGGTCGGAGCCCGTTGGATGGCCGAGCAGTCGACGCCCGCGGTGTTCTCGCGTGATGGCTACTTCGTGTTCATGCCGAATCCGCGCGGCAGCTATGGCCAGGGCGAGGCGTTCACGCGGGCGAACGTGAAGGATTTCGGGTATGGCGACTTGCGCGATGTCATGGCCGGCGTCGACACGGTGCTGCGCCGGTTCCCCGTCGATAGCACCCGCATGGGACTCACCGGCTGGAGCTACGGCGGGTACATGACCATGTGGGGGATCACGCAGACGAACCGCTTCAAGGCCGCGGTCGCGGGCGCTGGCATTTCCAACTGGTTGAGTTACACTGGTGAGAACGGCATCGATGAGTGGATGCTGCCCTACTTCGGGGCGACCGTGTACGACGATCCGGCCGTCTATGCCAAGAGCTCACCGATGAATTACATCCGGCAGGCGCATACGCCCACGCTCGTCGTCGTGGGCGAGCGAGATGTCGAATGCCCGGCGCCCCAGTCGTTCGAGTTCTGGCGTGGACTGGAACGCAACGGTGTCGCAACACAACTCGTAGTCTACCCAGATGAAGGGCACGGTATTCGGAACCCGGTACACCAGCGCGATCTCCAGGATCGCACGCTGCGCTGGTTCGACCAATACTTAAAAGCACCAGCGATGTAACCTGGGCCCCGTTGGAGTCATCTGTGTAGTAACCTGTGGATCAGACGAACGAATCTCTCGCGCCATTGCTCGACGCGACGAGCGACGGAATCATGATCGTGGATCATGCCGGTCGCTTCGTCTATGCCAACCGGGCCGCCGCCGAAGCCCTTGGGCGTAAACCCGAGTCTTTGATCGGGAGGCCGGTCAGCGAATTCTACCCCGCGCCACTCGGCGCGGTGCTGGCGCGCGTCGCGCAGCAGAACGGCCCGGAAGTCGTGGAGGGCCTTCGCACGCCCTCGGGCCGCATTTATGACGTCACCGTGGCGCCGCTGGAGACTGGCATCGCGGTCCAGACCCGGGATGTGACGACCCGAGTCCGCGCCGACGAATCGAGGCGCGAGAGCGAAGCCCGGTTCCGACTGGTCACCGAGTCCGCGCCGGTCGGGGTGTTCCTCGCGGATCCACGCGGCCATATCGTCTACGTGAATCCATTTCTGCGCGAGGTGCTGGGCCGCTCCGATGCCGAGCTCACCGGGCGCGAATGGGTGCAGTGGGTCCATCCTGAGGACGCCGGGAGCGTCGGCGCGGAGTGGGCCGTCTTTCGAAAGGGCGATCGGCGGCTGCTCGACCACATCTATCGCTTTTCGCGCTCCACGGGTGAGGTCCGCTGGGTCCGCGGCCAGGTCCACCGTCTGCGACTCGCGAGCTCGGCGCCGACGGGCTTCGTCGGCACGGTGGAAGACGTCACCCTGCGTCGTGCCGCGACCGAGCGGCAAAATCTGCTGGCCGCCACTGTCGAGGCGAGCGCGGATTTCGTCGCCCTGGCCGACGACACGATGCGCATTACGCACGTGAACCCCGCCGGCCTGGCGATCATTGGCCTCACCGATGTGGGCCCGATCCTCCATCGCCCGTTGTGCGATCTCATCGCCGACGAGGGTTTTGTGTCGGCGCTCGCCGGCGCCGACCGGTGGACCGGTGAGCTGACGCTGCGCCACTGGACCACGGGCGAGCCGATCGAAACCGAGGCGCACGCGTTCGCCGTCCGTGAGGCCGCCGGCGGCCCTCGCACCGCGGTCGCAATGGTCGCTCGCGATATTCGCGACCGCCGTCGACATGAGGCGCGGCTCGAGGGGATCATCGCCTCGGCCATGGACGCGATCATCGGCATCGACAGCGACGGCTGCATCGTCGTGTTCAACCAAGCGGCCGAGGCCATGTTGCGCGTGACCGCCGCGGAAGCGACTGGCACGCCGATTCATCGCTTCATTCGATTTCTCCCGGCGTCATCCGGCCGGCTCAATGTGCACCGAAGCGACGGCAGTGAGTTCACCGCCGAGGTGTCGGTCTCGCGCGTCGAGGTGGGTACCGAGCAGATCGCGACGGTCATGGTGCGCGATGTCACGGGTCGCTTGCAGATCGAAGAACAGTTGCGGCAGGCGTCGAAGATGGAGGCCGTCGGGCAGCTGGCCGGTGGCATTGCCCACGACTTCAATAACCTGCTGACGGTGATCACCGCGTACAGCGGGCTCTTGATCGAGGTGTCGGGCGACAAGTCGGGAGAGCTCAAGGAAATCTCCGCGGCCGCCCGGCGCGCGGCGACGCTGACGCGACAGTTGCTCGCGTTCAGCCGCAAGCAATTGGTCCAGCCAAAGGTGCTGGATATCAACGCGGTGATCACCGAAGTCGAGCCGATGCTCAAGCGCCTCATCGGCGAGGACATCGAGATCGTGCTCTCGCTCGACCACTCGATCGCGCCGGTGCGCATCGATCCGGGGCAGATCGAGCAGGTGCTGCTCAATCTCGCGGTCAACGCGCGTGACGCGATGCCGACCGGAGGTGTGCTGCGCATCGAGACGCGGATCATGCGCGAGACGTTTGTCGGACTGGTCGTTCGCGATACCGGCGTGGGCATGGATGCCGCCACGCAAGCGCGCGTCTTCGAGCCGTTCTTTACGACGAAGGAGCCTGGTCGCGGGACGGGACTCGGGTTGGCGACGGTCCACGGCATCGTCCAGCAGGGCGGCGGTCAGGTGTGGGTCGAGAGCACGCCGGGGGCGGGCACCGCGTTCCATATCCTCTTCCCGGCGGTATCGGATGGCCGTGTCGCGATCGACGCCGCCGAAACGGGGGTGCCGCCACAGCGCGGGACGGAGACGCTGCTCGTGGCCGAAGACGATCCGGCCGTGCGGGAGCTCATGTGCACCCTGCTCACCGGGAATGGATACGCGGTGCTGCTCGCGTCGAACGGTGAAGAGGCGCTGGGCATCGCGTCTGCCACCGACAAGCCGATTCAACTCCTGGTCACCGATGTGGTGATGCCGTCGCTCGGGGGCCGGGCGCTGGTCGAGCGGTTGCGCGCGACCCGTCCCGCCATTCGGGTGCTGTACGCGACAGGCTATGTGGGCGACGAAGTCGTCCGACGGGGCGGTCTCGACCCCTCGGCCAACCTCCTGCAGAAGCCGTTCACGGCCGAGCAATTGCTCACGGCGGTCCGCCGAGCGCTGGACGCGTAATACGTTATAGATTAACGACCTATGACAGGGTCGTTCCCGGTCTTGATGCCGGAGCCCAAAACCGCACCCTCACCGCTGCGCGTCGCCACCGACGTGCGGGTGGCGTTCCAGGGCGAGGCTGGTTCGTTCAGCGAGCAAGCCGTCGTGCAGTTGTGGCGCGGTATGGCGCGACCGGTTCCCATGCGCACGTTCGATGACGTCATGGACGCCGCCGAGGGCGGGGATGTCGACTATGGGATCGTGCCGATCGAGAGCACGCTCGTGGGCGGAGTCGACGTGGCCTACGATCTTCTGGCGCTGCACGACGGGTTGTCGGTGGTGGCCGAGACGATCGTGCCGATTCATCTGAGCCTGCTCGGGCTGCCGGGCGCGTCGATCGCTCGGCTCAGGGCGGTGCAGAGCCATCCGATCATGCTGGCGCAGTGCGCGTACTTCTTTGACGCCCATCGTCATATCAGCGCCGAGGCCGCGTGGGACACCGCCGGCGCCGCGCGGGCGGTGGTTGAGCGCGGGGATCTCTCGGTCGGAGCCGCGGCGCCGCCGCTGGCGGCGGAGCGTTTCGGGCTCGAGGTGCTCAAGGAACACCTCGAGGATCGGCCGGATACGATGATGCGCTTTCTCGCGGTCTCGACCGAGCCGGAGTCACCGTCCAGCGGCGTTCCGGCCCGCACGGCCGTGCTGTTCGCGGTGTCGGACAACGCCGGCGCGCTCCTGTCTGTCATTGCCCCGCTCGCGGCCGCGGGATTCAACGTGAGCCATCTGACGTCGCGGCCGACGCGCGACCCGTGGCGGTATCAGTTCTTCATTGAGTTCGACCACGTGGGCCGCGATAACCGCGCCGCCGAGGCGGTCAGCGAGATCCGTCGCGTGTCGACATTCGCGCGGTTGCTCGGCACGTTCCCGCGCTGGCCGGCGCCCAACCGTGACACGTCCGAGCTGGCCTGACACGGCGCTGACCGCACGCGTCGGCGTGCGGTATCCCATTATCCTGGCGCCGATGGCCGGTGGGCCATCGACACCGGAACTGGTCGCGGCCGTGTCGAACGAGGGCGGCCTGGGCATGCTCGGCGCGGGCTATCTGGCGCCGGATGCCATTCGCTCCGCGATCAAATCGATTCGCGCGCTGACCGATCATCCGTTCGGCGTCAACCTGTTCGTGCCGGATCCCGCACCAGATGCAGAGCATGTTGCTCAATCACTCACGCGGGCCCGGGAACTTCTCGCTCCGCTAGCGGAAGAACTAGGCGTTGCTCTTCCAGCCGAGCTCCCGCTCATGGATTTTGATGCCCAGGCGGCGGTGTTGCTGGAAGAAAAGGTGCCGGTGGTCAGCGTCACATTCGGTGTGATCAGCGCGCGATGGGTCGCGGCATTTCAATACATCGGCACGGTAGTCATCGGCACGGCATCAACCGTCGCCGAAGCAAAAGCGATAGAGGATGGCGGCGCGGATTTCGTCGTCGCTCAAGGCGCGGAAGCCGGCGCACACCGAGCGACATTCTTAGCGCCGGTAGCGCGATCGCTCATTGGCACGATGGCCCTGGTCCCGATGATCGTCGATGCGCTGACCGTGCCAGTCATCGCGTCCGGCGGCATAATGGACGGCCGAGGCGTAGCCGCCGCTCACATGTTGGGTGCGGTAGGTACGCAACTCGGTACGGCGTTCCTGGCGACGCCGGAAAGCGGAGCGCCGGCCCCACACAAGGCCGCCGTACTCACGGCGACCGAAGAAAGCACGGGCGTCACGCGCGTCTACTCGGGCCGCGCGGCCCGCGGCGTGATCAACCGATTCGCGCGCGAGCTCGAGTCGCACGAAGCCGAGCTGCCACCGTATCCGCTGCACAACGCGCTGACACGCGAAATCCGCGCGGCGGCCGCTCGCGCGGGGAATCCGGATCTCATGTCGTTGTTCATGGGCCAGGGCACGCGCCTGGCGACGGACTTACCGGCCGCTCACGTCTTTCGCCGAATCGTTCGCGAGACTATCGATCTCCTCGATGCGACGTAGGTGACGTCCGCCCTCGAACGGCGTGGTCAGCCAAGTCGTCAATATCGCCGGCAGGTCGCTCTCAGCGGTTAGTCTCTGTCCAATAGAGAGAACGTTGGAGTCGTTGTGTGCGCGGGCG
>DASRDS010000296.1:0-8860 GCA_035652495.1 Gemmatimonadaceae bacterium | reverse complement strand
TGACCGCGCCGGCGAGGCCGAGAGCGGCATCTTCGAGTTTCCGGTCTCGATCGAGGACGAGGCGCCGCCGCGCATGGATGCGCGCGTCAACGACGCCCTCGATGTCGCGCGCCGCGTCGCGCGCTATGGCGGCGAGATGGTCGTGTTGATCCATCCGAACGTCACCGACTACAAGCTCAAGTTCGAGCAGGGATTCGTGAGCGCGCTCCGGCCCACGGCCTGGTTCGGCACCGTCTCGGCGTACGGCCGCTGGTGGGCGGCGCGCGATGGCGTCGCGTGTGACGTGACCACGGAAGGCGGGATGATCACACTCAAGATCACGTCCACGCAGGCGATCGACGGATTGCCGATCAGCGTGCCGGCGACGTGGACGTTCGTGACGGCGGACGCCGGCGCTCAGGTGCGGCCGGCCGCGTCACATGGGATCATCGTGCGCGTGCCCGCCGGCGCGACCCGGATTGTGTTCCGCTCAGAACCCGGCGGTCACGCGTAGGATCCACGTCAGCGGCTGCGGCAGATGCATCGCGGGATAGGTGCTCAGCGTTGATGTCGCAACGTCCTGATCCGGATCACCGCCTCGATATCCGGACCAGAGCGCGAGATTGCGCGCCGCGACCGTGATGTCGAACCGCTTGCCGGTGGTCGGCCCGATCGTCGCGGCGAGCTCACGCCACCGCAGCGCGGACACGCGTTGATAGACTCCAGCCGAGCTCACCCCCGTTTGCAAGATGGCGATGTCGCGGGCTTGGGCGGCCAGCGACGCGCCCGGTTCGTTGGTGGCCCGATCGGTCTCGAAGGTGGCTCGCCAGAGGGTTGGGGCATCGGGCAACGCATACCCGCCGCGATAGTCGAACACGGTCGACAGACGCAGGTGCCCTTTGATCAGCCGCATCGTGCTGGACAATGCCGCGCGATGCGTTGGGGTGCTGGACCCGAGATAGGATGCGTTCGGATCCGACGTCACCTCGGTGGACTCGATCACGCCGTCGTTGTTGCTGTCCGCGTACGTATATCGGTTGGCCCATACGCCGAACAGCGGATATCCGGTCTGGTCGCGTAATGCACCGAGGTACGTCGCGTAGTTGTTGCTGTTGCGAAGCAACTTGTTGTAGTTCACCGAGGCCAAAAGCGTGGCATCCCATTTCACATCGGGCTTGCTGACGAGAAGCCCGCTGAGCGTCAACTCGGCGCCGCGGTTCGAGATGATGTTGCCGGCACGAAAGCTCCCGACGGGATTGCTGAGGCCTGGAACGTAGACGTAGGTCGGCAAGCTCGCGTTGATGTTGCGGCGGGCATAAATCGTCCCACCCAACGACCACTGGCCGCCTTTCCCGTTGATGTCGAATCCGCCCTCGAGCTCCCGGTCTCTCTCCGGCACCGAGCGAGGCACCGCGAAGATCGACGACTGGAATGCCGCCAACAGGATGTTCGGGTCCGTCAGCGTCGTGGTCTGGCCAAACGCGCCACGGAGTCGCAGGCGCGGATCCGCGACGTTGCCCACCAGGACCCACGACGCGTTGATCGTGGGGTTGAGCGAGGTCGCGTTGACGTGCTCCTCGTGAAAGCGCTGGTGATCCCAGCGCAGGCCCCCATCGATCGTGACGCGGCCGGCGAACGTCAGCGCCTCGTCCAGGTAGTAGCTCTGCGTGCGCTCCGGTGCCTGGAAGTTCGAGAACGAATACGAGTACAGCTGGCCGGCCGTGTTGGCTGACCGCGTCCGGTCGAACAGGTGCGTTTCAAGGTACTGCCCGCCAAACGTGAGGACCGAGTACGCTTTGTCGGCTGATCCCGCCGTGATGGCCGCGCCGATATCTACCGTGTACTGGGTGCGCTTCTCGCGATCGGTCTGGGTGACGTGCTGCTCGGGAAATTGTGAGGAGCCGGGCACGTCTTGAACATCGGCCGAGCGCTGATCGACGGCGTCGCTTCCGAGCGTGGCGTGAAAGATCAACGGGTCGGCGGGACGCCAGTGGGCTTGGACATTGCTGGTGAGGTGCACATCCCGCTGCGTCGGCGTGTCAAAGAAGATTCGGGCTGGACCGAACGATGGATACCAACCCTGATTCGTACCGAGATATCCGGGGCTGGTGGCACCGTCCAGTAAGAGATTGTTGATGTCGGCGCTGCGTTGATTGCTGCCCGCGTAGGCGACCGATCCACCGACATCGAGTCGCTTCCCCAGGTCGAAGCCGAGCGCACCATGCAGGTTGCCACGACTGAACGAGCTCGGATACTGCTGTGCGTTCGACGGCGCCCGGCCGAAGTCGTTCTGGAACGTGGCGACTTGAAACGGCTGCATGACCAGCGTGCCAGGCTCGTAGTCGTAGACGCCGCCGAGCGAGATCCGTGCGCCGCGGCCGCCGGCGGAAAGGCCGCCGGTATAGCGCTGCTCGTCCGCGGTGCGAAATGGCGCGTTTGGTCCCGCGAGCAGATTGACGTGCGTCACGCTGTCGACGACACAGTGGCCCGTCGCGCGCTGGTAGGTCTGGCACTGCTCGATGGTGTCGCCGGTCGGTGTGTGACCCCACGCATAAAAATTCGACCGCCAGTCGATCGGCGTCTTGGTCCGGCCGCCCTCGGCGCTCAACCAGCCGGTCGCGGGCATCGAGCCGGCGTGACGCAGCGTCACGAGGATGGCGCCGTTGCCCGCGTCCGGGCCAAAGCGTGCCGATGCGGCCGGACCGGGCAGGATCTCGACATTTTCGATCGTCGCCGGATCGATGTCGTCGAGCCGCGAGGTTCCCGGGTGTCCGGTGTCGAACGGAATATCCTGGGAGGTCGTGGCGGTGGCCCGAACGCCATCGATGACGACTAGCGGGCCACTGAAGACCGATGGGCCGCTGGGTCCACGGAGAATGACAGCCGGGCCGACCCCGGCACTCCCATCGTACGACACAATCGACGCGTTGTTCACCCGCCCCGTCAGCAGCTGAGAGAGCGAGGAGACCGGTGTGGTGGGGACGATCGAGTCGGCGGGTATGGTGTCAACTTGCGCGCGCGCCGTCGCGGCGCAGAGAAAGATCGAGCCAGTCAGAATCCAGCGGTGACGCGCAGAAGCCATATCCGGGGTTGTGGAAGCTGAAGCGTTGGCGCGATCGACGAGATGTTCGGCGGCTGCTCGACGAGTGCAATGTCGGGATCGCCACGGTACTTCGTCCAGAGCGCCAGGTTTCTCACCGCGACCGTGACCGAGATGGGACGGGGCACTGGCAGCGCCGACGTGACCGAGAGTTCCCGCCAACGGACGGCCGAGACGCGATCGGCGTAACCTTGCGGCCAACCGGGACCCGCGACGGCGGCCGCGGCCCGCGCTTGTTGGCTGAGCGAGGCCCCCGCGACGTTCTGGACTCGCGCGGCGAAGATGACGCTCTGATAGAGGCTGTTCTGATCCGGCAGCACGTATCCACCGCGATAGTCGAAGAGCGTGCTGACGTGCACCGTGCGCTTGAAGAAGTGCCACGTGCTGGCGAGAGAGGCCTCGTGCGTCGGGACCGTGGAGCCGGCGAACACCTGGGGCTTGGTGGTGATCTCACTCACCTCGATCACGCCATCGTGGTTGGCGTCCGCGTAGGTATAGGGCACGACCCAGAACCCGTACGCGGGAAAGCCGGCCGCCACGCGGAGCGCGCCGTCATACCATGTCAGTTCGTCCGGCGTGCGCAGCACCTTGTTCCAATGCTCGGATGCGGTCAGCGTCGCGTCCCACGCCAGCGTGGGCCGCTCGACGATCCGAGCGGTCGTGCTGAATTCGATGCCACGGTCACTCACCGTTCCCTGGTCGGCGACGCGAACCAAGCCGCCGATGTTGTCCGATACCGTGAACGGCAGGATCGCATGCACGGTCCGCCGGGCGTACGTGGTCAGGCTGGCCGTGACGCGGTTGCCAGGCAGTGAGGCATCGATACCCCCCTCGACCTCACGTTGGCGAGTCGCGGGACGGAGCGGCGGCAGCATGGCCTGGAGCGGCAAGGCAAGGGCCGCGAGTTGCATCGTGCCGATGGGCGTGATGGTCTCGCCCAGGGCGCTGCGCAGACGAACACGCGGATCGGACGACGTTCCCAGGACGGCCCAACTCGCGGATACCGAGGGATAGGCCACGGTGGATGAGACGTGCGAGCTCTCGAGTCGATGGTGATCCCAACGGACCGTCCCGTTGACCGACACCTTGTTCGCGATCTCGAACGCCTGGTCGAGGTACGCGCTATGCGTGAAGTCGGCGAGGTGCAGGGCCGAAATGTTCGTCGCGATCGATCCGGCCGTGCCGTTGCTCGACAGCGCGGAATCGTTCCCGTTGGCCGCGAGATACTGGAGCCCGATGCTCGTGCGCGATTCGAGCGCCGGCACGATCGTGGCCGTCCATGTGCCACCGACATCGGCGGTATACTGCGTCAATCGCTGGCCGTACCTGTTCGCGATCGTATCCGGTCCGTTCGACCCGAAGTTGATCGCGGCATCGCCCGTGGTCCGGTGGACGTAGTCGATGCCCGCCGTCGCGTGCAGTGACAAGGGAGCAAGCGGCCGCCAGGTGCCCTGCACGTTGTACAGCACATGTGCCGCGTGGTCCGTCGACACATCCGTGAGATCGAACGCGGGTCGCGAGACGGGTCCGGCCCATCCGTCGAACAGACCACGGCTGCCGAGGCCCAGCCCCGCGTCGCTCAGAAAGCTGTCGATGGCGCCGTCGCGCTGGTGGGTACCGATGTAGCCGAACGTCCCGCTGACATCGGCGTTGCTGCCGAAGTGGGAGACGAGCGTGGCGCGCACCTGGCCCTGATCGAACGCCGATGGACGGATTTGGTCGGGCGATGGTTGCGATCCGAGGTCGGTGCGGTACACCGCGCGATCGGCCGGCGGCAGTTCGAGCGTGCCGGGTTGGTCGGTGTAGTGTCCACTCACCGAAAGTTGCGCCGCGCCGAAGGTCGCGCCCACGAGCGCACCGTATCGCTGGGTGTAGGCCGGGACGATGCTGTGCGGGAGCGGATTGTAGTGCGAGATGCTGTCCAGCGTACACAGTTGCTCGGCCTGGGCTTCGAGCGGGCACTGGCCGGTCTGCGCGCCTTGATGGCCCCAGGAGAAGTAGCTCTGAGGTGCGTCGACCGCGGTCGTGGCCACGCCGCCTTCAGCGGATATCTCACCGGCAATCGGAGACCCGCCGCGCCGTTTCGTCGTCACCAGGATCACGCCGTTGCCCGCTCCCGGGCCATAGATGCTGGCGGCCGCGGCGCCGGGTAGGATATCAATGCGCGCGATGTCCGCGGGATCGATGTCGTCGAACCGCCCGGTCGCCGGATGGTAGGCCAGTGGCGGAATGGCCGTCCCGGTGCCGCCGGCGTTGTCGACGCGGATGCCATCGACGATCAGCAACGGGCGGCTCACCGTCGGGCCTCCCGAGTATCCCCGAATAGCGAGGACGGGCGATGCTCCGACGCTGCCATCCTGTGAGAGTACGGTCAGACCGGGCACTCGCGCGGTCAGCAGCTGGGAGAGCGTCGTCACCGGAGCGTGCGGCACGATGGAATCGGCCATCACGCGCTGCTGCTGCCCGTACAGCGGGGCCGCGCACAGGAGGAGCCAGAAGGCACGCATGGGCGGCACGAGATATACTCGTGCCGCCCGAGCGTCAAGCGAAAACTTTATCGATGCCTTGGCACCACGCGTGGAGCAGCATGAGATGCACTTCTTGGATACTGGCCGTCTCGGCGCTGGGCACCGCCACGACATAGTCGGCCTTTCCCTCGATGAGGCCCGCGGCGCCGGTGAGCGCGACCGCAATGGCACCCGCACGGCGGGCGGCGTCGAGACCGCGCTTGACGTTTTCTGAACGCCCGCTTGTCGTGAGGCCGATGGCGACATCGCCGGGGCGTGCGAGTCCTTCAACCTGGCGCTCGAACAACGCCGCGTAGCCGAAATCGTTCGCGATACACGTGACGGAGCCCGGATCGCTCACGAGCGCGATGGCCGGCAGGGGGCGCCGATTCTTGAGAAAACGGCCGATTAGCTCACCGGCGAGATGACTCGCTTGCGTGGCGCTGCCGCCGTTGCCGAACGAGAGGATTTTGTTGCCCTTTTGAAGGGCATCGATCAGGACGCGCTCGACCGCGGTCGCGACGTCATGCAGCTCGACCACGCTCTGCCGTACGACTTGCTGATGCGAGGCGAAGTGGTCGGCGAACGTGTTTCCGGTCGTGCCTGTAGAGCCTGAAGACATGGCGCATAATTTAGGGTGGGCCATATTCCTTAGCTATGCCAACGAGTCGCCTCGCCGAGTATCAGAAAAAGCGGGATTTCGCGAAAACGGCGGAGCCCGCCGGTGACGTCATATCGGACGCGAAAGCGCATCCGCTCGAATTCGTCATCCAGAAGCACGCGGCGACGGCGTTGCACTTCGATCTGCGCCTCGAGCTCGACGGCGTGATGAAGAGTTGGGCTGTGCCCAAGGGTCCCTCATACGATCCGACGGTGAAGCGGCTCGCCATGGAGGTCGAGGATCACCCCATGGAGTACAACACCTTCGAGGGGACAATTCCGAAGGGCGAGTACGGCGGCGGGACCGTCATGGTATGGGATCGCGGGACGTATACCGCCGACGAGGTCGGACCCGACGGCGATGAACCCGCGGCCATCCGCGCCGGGCTCGCCGCGGGGAAGCTCGCCTTCTCGTTTCATGGCGAGCGGATGCATGGGTCGTTTGCGCTTGTCCGGACAAAACGCGGGGATGAGAAAAAGCCGCAGTGGCTGTTGATCAAGCATCGTGATGACTATGTCACGGACGTTGATCCGGTTGCCGAATACACCACGTCGGTCGTGACGGGCCGGACGATGGACGAAATCGCCGCGGGAGAACCTCCCAGGAAGACCGCAGCGGGAAAGCTGATGCCGAAGCGGGCGCCGAGCGAAGCGAAGCGAGCTAGAAAAGAAGCGGGTAGAAAAGAAGCGGGTATAGAGCCGATGCTAGCCACGATCGGGACGACGATGCCGGATGGCGATGGCTGGACGTTCGAGCCGAAGTATGATGGCATTCGCGTTATCGCCTATGGCACGCCCAAGCAGGTTGCCCTCGTCTCGCGAAATGGGATCGATAAGGCGCGCCAATTTCCGGCCATAGCGGAGGCACTGAGAAATTTGGCCGCCAAATCGCGGACACCGTTTGTGCTCGATGGTGAGATTGTCGCGCTGGTCGGAGATAAGCCGGGCCGATTCCAGGGCCTGCAAAATCGCATGCACCTCCTCGGCGATGGCGACATCGCCGCGCACGAGAAATCGGAGCCGGCCGCGATCATCGTCTTCGACCTGCTGGCCGATGGCGACGCCTCGCTCCTCGACGAGCCCTGGACCAAACGCCGGCAAGCGCTCGAGCGCCGGCTCAAGGGCGCGACGAACAGCACGATTCGGCTGGCCGAGACGACGCCCGATGGTCCGGGCATGCTCGCGCGGGCGCGGACCGATCATTGGGAAGGCGTGATCGCCAAGAAAACGAGCGCCAAGTACGACGCCGGTCACCGGTCGCGGAACTGGCTCAAGCTCAAGCTCGAGGAGCAGCAGGAGTTCGTCGTCGGTGGCTGGACCGACCCTCGCAAATCCCGCATCGCGCTCGGCGCGCTCATCGTTGGGTACTACGAAGGATCGAAGCTCATCTACGCCGGACACGTCGGGGGCGGCTTCTCGGAAGAAGCGCTCAAAGATATGAAAAAGCGGCTCAAGCCGCTCGCGCGCGAGGATTCGCCTTTCGTCTCCGTGCCGAAGACGAATGAGCCGGCGCATTGGGTCGAGCCCGAGATCGTCATCGAGGCCAAGTTCATCCAGTGGACTGACGAAGGATATTTGCGGCAGCCGGTCTTTCTCGGCGTTCGGGATGACAAGCCCGCGAAGGCCGTTGGTCGCGAGAAAGAGAGCATCTAACACAGTGATCCCGTGACGACATCCAAGGGGAAATCCGCGAAAAAATCTGGTGGCGGCTCTTTGGTCGAGGCGATTCAAGAGATCGAGAATGAGGGCGGCGATGGGACGCTGCACATCGGCTCCGAGTCGCTCGACGTGACGAATCTCAAAAAAGTGTTTTTCCCTCGTGATGGATACACCAAGGGGGATTTGATGCGGTTCTATGCTCAGATCTCCGATGCCATTTTGCCAACGATGGCTGATCGACCATTGGTGTTGAAGCGATTTCCCAATGGGATCCATGGCAAGCCATTTTATCAACAAAACGCACCCGCTGACGGTCCAGAAGGCGTACGAATCGAGAAGCTCGGCGAAGATGAGAGAAGATTCGTCGGGGGATCGCTGGTGACGTTGCTCTACACGATCCAACTGGGCGCGGTGTCAGTCGATCCATGGATGGCCAGAGTGCAATCCATAGAGACACCGGACTACACCGTGATTGATTTGGATCCAGGAGACAAAGCCACCTTTCAGAGAGTGGTCCACGTCGCGCGATTCGTCAAAGAAGAATTAGACGCGATGGGTCTCCGTGGCGCGCCGAAGACCTCAGGCGCGAGCGGCATACATATATATGTGCCGCTCCCCGCCAAAACGTCGGAAGAATCCGCCAGACTGGTCGCGCAACTCATCGCCACACGCGTCAACCAAGCGCACCCAAAAGAGACGACGATCGAACGCAGCGTCAAAGCGCGCCCGGCCGACTCGGTCTACGTCGACTATCTCCAGAACATCATTGGCAAAACCGTCGCCGGCGTCTATGCCGCGCGAGCAGTCGATGGCGCGCACGTATCCACGCCCCTAGACTGGGATGAGCTGACGGACGAGCTCACGCCGGCCCTCTTCACGATCAAAACGCTGCCTGAGCGACTCGCGAAGCGGGGCGATCTCTGGGCGGAGCACATGGCCCGCCGCAACACCGCGG
>DASRDS010000295.1:0-6494 GCA_035652495.1 Gemmatimonadaceae bacterium | reverse complement strand
TGAGCCGGCGAGCACGAACCCGCTCATGCTGCCGATCATGACGATCGCGATGATCGCGCTCATCGCTCGGCCGCCGATCGGGCCGAAGATCTGCGTCGCCGAGAGCGCCGCGACTTCCACCACGTTGTCGAGTCGCGCAATGGGCACGGTCCTCAAGAACGCCCAGTTCAAGAGCACGTAGAGCACCGTGACGAGCGCCGTTCCGAGTAAGAGCGCTCTCGGGATGTTCTGTTCCGGCTCCGTAATCTCACCGGCGACATAGCCCGCGGCGTTCCAGCCGGAGTAGGCGTACGAGACATAGATGAGAGAGACCGCAAACTCGGGCTGCGCCATTTCGCCCAGTGCGCCCCGAGTGGGCGCGAAGCCGATCGTCACCGGGTGCGGATACCAGATCGCCGCGGCGATAAACGTCGCGATAAGCAGCACGACGAGCGTCGTCACTCCCACCTGAAACCACCGGGCTAGCCGCAAGCTCGCGGCGTGTATCAGGGTCAACGCCACGATCGCCACAAGGGACGCTTGGCGCTGGGACAGCGGCAGGAACACGCTGGCGTAGTGCCCGAACGCGATCCCGGCGAGCGCGATCGGCGCGGCGAACCCGACGGTGAGCGAGACCCAACCGCCGAGGAAGCCGAGGAAGGGGTGAAAGGTGTCGCTGAGGTAGACGTACTCGCCGCCCGACCGGGGCATCGCGGCGCCGAGCTCGGAATAGCAGGCGGCGCCGCAGAGAGCGAGCAGGCCGCCGATCGCCCACAGGGCGAGCAGGGCGAAGCCGGTGTGGGTGGCGGCGACCTGAAGGCCGAGGCTCGTGAAGACGCCGGTGCCGACCATGTTCGACACCAGAATGGCTATGGCTGCTGTCAGCCCAATCTGTCGCACTGTTATTATGAAATAGAGGCCCCGATGCCCCAGAGCTTCAATGCCCCCGTCCTGGCCGAGAGCGCGCCGGCCGGTCTTCGCCCGAACTTCGTCGGGACGACCTTGCTCTTGGGCTTTGTCGCCCTCGGCGCCCTCAGCATCGTCTCGAGCAGCGTGGCTGGCGCCGTTGTCTGCGCGCTCCTGGCGATGTTGACGGGCATGGCGCCCCAGGTGGCGCGCCAGTGGGAACGCGTGGTCGTGCTTCGGCTGGGGCGCTACCAGGGCCTTCGCGGTCCCGGTCTCTTCTGGCTCATCCCCTTCGTCGACAGTATCTCGACCTGGGTCGACCAGCGGGTGATCACCACCGCGTTCGCGGCTGAGGAGACGCTGACCTCCGATACCGTGCCGGTGAATGTTGATGCGGTGCTGTTCTGGATGGTCCACGACCCTGAGAAGGCCGCGCTCGAGGTACAGAATTATCCACAGGCCGTTTCGTGGGCCGCGCAAACGGGGCTCCGCGATATTATCGGCCGCACGTCGTTGTCCGATCTGCTGAGGGGTCGTGAACGCATTGAATCCGAGTTGCAGGAGCTGATCGATCAACGGGCCATGCCGTGGGGCATCACGGTACAGGCCGTGGAGATGCGGGACATCGTCATCCCGACGACGTTGCAAGACGCCATGTCGCGCGAAGCCCAAGCCGCGCGAGAAAAGCGCGCCCGCATCATTCTCGGTGAGGCCGAGGTGGAAATCGCGGCGCTGTTCGACCAGGCGTCGAAAGCGTACGCCGAGAATCCGACGGCGCTGCATCTGCGCGCGATGAACATCTTGTACGAGGGCCTCAAGGAAAAAGGTGCGTTGATGCTCGTGCCGTCGTCGGCCGTGGAGTCGATGGGCCTGGGCGGCATGTTGGGCGCCGCCGCCCTGAGCAAGTCGCAGGAGTCCAAATCGCCCTGACCTGGCGGGCCGTCTGTCGCATCGGACGCGAATTTGACGGGGTCGTGGAGTCCACGTCGTACGGCACGCCGGCGCTCAAAGTGCGCGGCAAGCTGCTCGTGCGTCTGCGCGAAGACGGCGAGACGCTGGTCCTGATGACGACGTTCATCGACCGCGACTTGTTGTTGCGCGACAAGCCGCGCACGTTCTTCATCGAAGATCACTACAAGAACTATCCCGCGATCCTGACGCGCCTCACGCGCGTCGGCCCGAATCAGCTGCGCGATATGATCGAGACGGCGTGGCGTCGGGTGACCAAGTCGTGAAAGATCGCGTCGATCCGCTCGGCTGATTCCTTGCGGCCGCGGTCCAGCCACCACACGATGAGCGAGACGAGCGCGCCGGCGAGGGCATAGGCGACCGCGCTGTCCTGCAGCCGCCGCTCGAAGCCGCGGGCAAAGCATCCGCGCATGATGTCCAGGATCTCGGGCATCTGCCCGGCCTCGAGGAGCGCATCCATGAGCTGCTCCATCTGCGCGAAGTGCTCGATCAGCTCGCGGACCGGGGCGAGCCGAGGGGACACGTCGGCGTTCGCCATTCGCGTGCACATCTCCTCGAAATCGCTATAGAAGAGGTCATTCTTGTCCTGATAGTGGGCGTAGAAGGTCGACCGGCTGACCTTCGCGCGATCCAGCACGTCCTGCACGGTGATCTCGCCGAACGGCTTCTCGTGCATCAGCGCGATGAGCGCGCCGGCAAGCGTGCGGCGCGTGCGCTTCACGCGACGGTTCTCGGACATTTGGGGCCTCAATGTTCGATTGACGCGTTGACGTCGCCCGCGCGCCTTGCGACACTGTCCGCATGACACGAGATCGCGCGGGCGGCACGGCGCTCATCGTCAGCGCCGTTGCCTTCATTATAACGATGGCGTTCCATCCGACGGGACACGAGATACTGGCGCCCGGCCACCAGGTCGCCGCGACACGGATGGCGGTCGGCGTCCACGCCTTGGCCTTGATCGGTCTTCCCGTCGGGTTTTTCGGCACCATCGTTCTTTCGCAGCGACTGGAGGCACTCGGCGCGCTCGTCGCCTATGGATTCGGGCTGGTCGCCGTCATGAACGCCGCGGTCTACTCCGGTCTCGTTGCCACCCGGGTCGCCGGCCAGTACCCGGATCTGTTCATGTACACGGGCTATCAGAACCAGGGCTTCGCGCTTGTCTACGTTGTCGCGTCGTGCGCGGCGATCGTGTTGTGGTCGATGGCGATGTTCAGGCGCGCCAGGGGCATCGCTATCGCGGGCGTGATCGTTGGCCCGCTCATCCTCATCGTGCTGTTCTCGCACGTGATCGGACTCGACGTCCACGGGTTCGGCGCGATCGTCCTCGCGCAGAGCGCCTGGTTCATCGCCTGCGGCGTCTGGCTAGTTCGCTTGGAGCGCTAATCTCGGGTCGACGCTGGTCGCGCGCCGCGCGGGGAAGTACGCGGCCGCGGCGGCGACGACGAGCATGAAGACGACGGCGCCCGCGAGGACTTTGGGGTCAAGCGGGCTCGTGCCGAACAGCAGTGACGCGATAAGGCGCGACAGGGCGAGCGCGCCGAGCAGGCCGAAGGCAATGCCGAGTGCGGTGACGGCGATGCCGTGGCGGAGGACCATGGCGCGGATCGAGCCGCGATCGGCGCCGAGGGCAATGCGAATGCCGATTTCTTTTCGTCGCAGGGTGACGACGTAGGAGAGGATGCCGAAGAGACCGACGGCGGCCAGTGCCAGCGCAACGGCGGCGAAGGTCAGGAGGACGCGCATGGTGAACACGCGCTGGGCGGTGCCGCGGCCGATGGCGTCGTCGAGCGCCATGGGTTGGTCGACGACGAGCCGTGGATCGAGTGCCGCCAGCGCGCGGCGCGCGAGCGGCAGCACATCCATTGGTGGCACGTCGGTGAGCACGACTTGCGTCAGTTGCCAGTTGCGGTCGCCGGCGAACTGGCGATGCGGATGATAGATGTATGCCTCTGATTGCCCGGTCGCGTCGACGGCGACATCGCCGACCACCCCGATGACGACGAGGGGTGGTCCGCCAGTCCCGATGCGTTGGCCGATCGGATCGATGCCCGGGAAGAATCGCTGGGCGGCGAGCTGACTGAGGACGATATGGCGCGGTTGGAGCGAGTCGGTGAGCGGTTGCTCGCGGTCATCGAACGTCCGGCCGGCGAGGACGGGAATGCGCGCCGCGGCGAAGTAGTTTCCGGACACGACGCGGTTCTGCGCCAAGAAATGGTAGTCACTGTCAGCCCCCGCCAACGGACCGCTCGCGACGCGAACGCCCCATTCGTTGAAGCTGCCGGTCGCGGGGAGCTTCGAGATACCGCCCGCGGTCCGGACGCCGGGCTCCTGTGCCAGGCGCTGGGCGAGCGTCTCGTAGAACTTGGCGCGCGCGGTCGAGTCGTATAACGCGTCGGGAAGCTCCACGCGGAACGTGAGAACATGATCGCTCTGGACACCGAGCGGCAGGTCCCGCAGCTTCGCGATACTCGCGAGCAACAGCCCCGCGCCAACGAGCAGTACGAATGCCAGTGCGACCTGCACGACGACAAGGCCCGCTCTCAGGTTTCCCTGCCGGCTGTTGCCGGATCGCGCCGCCCCTACCGCGCCTCGGAGCGCCGGTACCAAGCCAAACGTGATCGCGCTCCCGGCTGAGATCACCAGACAGAAGATCAACATGCGCGGGTCGAGTGACAGATGCTCCAGCCTCGGAACCGAGCTCGCGCCCAGCGTGACGAGTCCGCGCATCACGACCCAGGCCAGGCCGAGACCGACCGCGCCCCCGGACAGCGCGAGAACGGCGCTTTCTGTGAGCAGCTGTCGCACGAGTCGGCTGCGTCTCGCGCCGAGCGCGGTCCGGAGCGCGAATTCGGGGCTCCGTTCCGAGGCGCGCACCAGGAGGAGGTTCGCGACGTTCACGCAGACGAGCAGCAGCACCAGCCCCACGGCGCCGAACACCAGCTCGAGGGCTGAGCCGGCGGACCCGACGACATCGGCCTTCAGTGGGTCGAGTCGCGCCTTGGCGTTCTTGGTCCGCGGCGCCTCGGCCACCAATGCCTGCTGCACGGCGTCGACCTCCGACTGCGCCCGGTCGATCGTCGTGCCGGGCGTAAGCCGCGCGATCATCGTCAGCCAATGATTCCCAGGATAATCGGGCCGTGAAAGGTCGATCGGTGTCCATGCATCGACCTCGCCGACGATCGGATCGCGCAACCCATCGGGGCCAATGCCAACGATCGTATGGGGCACCCCATTCATCGTGAGCACGCGCCCGAGCGCTCGCGGATCGCCGCGAAACCGTTGTTGCCAGAACCGGTGGCTCAGGATGACGAGATGGGCACCGTTCTCTTCGCTGACGTCGAATGGCCGGCCGAGCGACGGTAATGATCGAAGTGTGGCGAAGTAGCCGGCGCTGACGGGCAGCAATCGGATCCGCTCGGCGCCGGCGCCGAGGTCGATGTCCGCGCCGTCCACATCATAGGTATGGAGCGCGGCCGCCGACTGGAACGACGTTACGTGGTCGCGGTAGCCCTTGAAGTGGAACGTGCTGAGAAACGTTCGGCCGCCAGCCGAGGCGGGTGTGGCGTACCACGTGTACACGCGGACCAGTTGCTCGGGCTGCGCGTATGGCAGTGGCTTGAGCAGCACGGCGTCGACGACGCTGAACACCGCCGTGGTGCCGCCGATGCCGAGCGCGAGCGTCGCGATGGCGAGCACGGCGAATCGCGGGCGTTTGATCAGGGTGCGGAGCGACCATCCGGCATCGGCGATCGTTTCCTCGATGAGACGCGTGCCGCGCGCGTCGCGGACGTCCTCTTTGTAGCGTTCGATGTTTCCGAACGCCTGGCGTCCCGCCATCTCCATGTGATACTGCATCTCCTCCGCCATCTCGCGTTCCTCCTGAGCGCGGAACACGAGGGCGTGGAGCCGCTCGCGGAGATCGGACCAGATGCTCACGCGAGGACCCAATTGACGGCGGTCGACGTCCGCAGCCACTCCTGGCGCTCGGCCTCGAGTTGCTCGAGGCCGGTCGCCGTGATCTCGTAGTACCGCGCGCGGCGATTATTCTCGCTCGCGCGCCACGCGGCCTTGATCCATCCTTTGCGCTTCATGCGCACGAGGGCGGGATAGAGCGACCCCTGTTGTACGAGGAAGACGCCGCGTGACATCTGCTGGACGCGCTGCGCAATGCCCCAGCCGTGATTCGGGGCCTCGACGAGAGTGCGCAGGACCAGCATCTCGAGTGTGCCTTGGAGGATCATGCTCCTGTAGATTGTCTACAGGAGCATGGATCGTCAAGCCTTCAGGCGCTCGATCACATCGCGTACGGCATCTGTCGCCGTAAACTCCTCCATCTTCGGGGGCGACTGTGCCCCCGCCTCGAGCAGGGCTTCGACCGCGCCGGCGTAGTCGCCCGTGTCTCGATGCCAGCCGTTCTCCGAGCCATAGCATGCCCATCCGAGCGGCGTCATCCCATACTGTCCCTCCACGAGATCCACCGTCGGGTGAAACGTAAGAATCTCCCGCGTCATGGCGGCGTTGCCATGGAAGGCCGCCCAATGCAGCGCGGACCCGCCATGCGCGCCAATGAAATCGACGGGCCAGCCGGCGCCGAGCATGAGTCGGACCGCGTCGAGATTATTGTTCTCGGCGGCGTCGGC
>DASRDS010000294.1:0-8927 GCA_035652495.1 Gemmatimonadaceae bacterium | reverse complement strand
GTGCTCGTCGCCCCGTAGCGGCGCCGGTACGCTCCCTCCGAGCGGGCGGTTAGCTCAGCTGGGAGAGCACCTGCCTTACACGCAGGGGGTCGGGGGTTCGAGCCCCTCACCGCCCATCGCCGGAAGCGCTGCGTTCAAGCGGCATCCGCCTCCCTCCGCAGCTCGTTCGCGTCGGCGTCGGTGAACGCTTCGCCGGCGATTTGTGCCCGTTCGTGCCCTTTCGGCCGCAGCAGCTCGTCGACGCGGCCGCCGACGTCGCGCTTCTGCTCGACGACTCATTGAGTGCGGCAGACGCCTGACGAATGGACGCGAACGGCGGTCTGCGCCCGCGATTTGGCAGGCTAGGCCGAGATGAGGGCCTCCGAGGTCGAACGTGCGGTGCGCACAACCACCGGACTCGCTTCGGCCTTGAATTTGGCGGTTGATGACGCACGGATCGTTTGCAACTCGAACAAGCTCGGATTACGGCTACTGCCATGCGACGTCTTTGCCCGAGTGGCGTACGCGGGGCAAGAGGCCTTCGACTCCGAGATCGAGATTGCGCAGCGCCTCGCTCAGAGCCAAAGCCCCGTGGCAAGCCTCGAAGCCCGAGTCGAGCCGCGTGCCTATGAGCGGGACGGGTTCGCCGTCACGCTCTGGCGGTACTACGAGGAGTCGTCTGACAAGGTCTCCGCAGCCGACTATGCGAAAGCGCTCGCGCGGTTGCACGCGGGGATGGCGCGACTCGATGTCACTGTCCCGCATTTCACCCACCGCGTCACCGAAGCTCAGCGCATCGTTGGGAGCCACGATGGAACTCCGCGCCTTGAAGACTCCGACCGAGAGCTTCTCGGGAGAACGCTGGAAAGCTGTAGCCGAAGGATCAGCGAGCGCGCCTCTCCCGAGCAGCTGTTGCATGGCGAACCGCACCCAGGCAATCTGCTCAACACGACGCGCGGGCTGGTGTTCATCGATCTCGAAACGTGTTGCCGTGGGCCTGTCGAGTTCGATCTCGCTCATGTACCGGAAAGCGTCACCGAGTGGTATCCCAGAGCGGACGCTGAACTGATTCGCGAGTGCCGCCGCCTCGTTCCGGCAATGGTCGCAGCGTGGCGCTGGGATCCCGACGACCAGTTCCCGGACGGCGAAAGAGCAGGGCGAGCGATACTCACCGCGCTGCGTGCCGGCCCACCGTGGCCGACCCTCGACGTCTTGGTCTGAATCCGAGCGCGCCGAGTCGCATCCGACGCGACGGCGGAACGGGAATCGAGGAGAGTGGCCCGTGTTCGGCGGTTCGAGTTCACGCCGTCGCCTGGGCCTTCTACGAGAAAGCCCTCGCACCACTTGGGGTGACGCTCCTCATGGAGTTCTCCGAGGCGGCCGCTACGTTCGGCAAAGCCGGCGCGGAACGCCCAGCGTTTTTCATTGAGGCCGACGGAGATCTGGTTCGCGGGCGGCTCCACATCGCCTTTCGCGCCGAAGATCGAGCACAGGTGGATGCCTTCCACGCCGCAGCCATTGAGGCGGGAGGCAAAGACAACGGCGCACCGGGCCTACGCTGGTACCACCCCAACTACTACGGCGCGTACGTTCTCGATCCCGATGGGTAGATGCAAAGATTGATCTGGGCTCGCAGAGTGAGAGCGACTGACGGCTTCGCTCCGAAGGCCCGGGATCGTCGTGGAGGTACGGTCGCCCGTTGTCTTCCGACCCTTGGCCCCGGGACTTCACGACTCTAGGCTCTGACCGTGGTGATCTGCGCGGGGTGTGGGCACGAGAGCGGGGCCGGTGCGAAGTTCTGCGCCAATTGCGGCCGGGCGGTCGCGCTGGCCTGCCCCGCATGCGGCACCACCCACCAGGCAGGCGCTCGCTTCTGCGCCGAGTGCGGTGCCCCTCTGCAGGCGGCGGGCGGCGCCGCGACGCCCGCTGCGGCCGCGGCTGTCGCTGAGCGTCGGCTCGTCTCGGTGCTATTTGCCGACCTCGTCGGCTTCACGACGCTTTCGGAGGCCCGTGACCCGGAGGAGGTTCGTGAGCTCCTCTCTCGGTATTTCGAGATGGCACGGACGCTGGTCGGCCGCTACGGCGGCACGATCGAGAAGTTCATCGGCGACGCAGTAATGGCAGTCTGGGGTACTCCGGTGGCACGTGAGGACGACGCGGAGCGGGCGGTACGGGCCGCGCTCGATCTCGTGGTAGCAGTCACGGAGCTCGGTGACGAGGCGGGTGCGGACCTGAAGCTCCGCGCGGGTGTCGCGACCGGCGAGGCAGCTGTCACTCTGGGCGCGGAGGGGCAGGGAATGGTCGCCGGCGACCTGGTCAATACTGCCGCGCGCGTGCAGGCGACCGCCGACGCGGGCTCGGTGCTCGTCAACGATGCGACTCGACGCGCCTCGGACGCGGCGATCGGCTACGACGACGCAGGGAGCCATACCCTCAAGGGCAAGTCAGAGGCGGTCCAGCTGTGGCGTGCGCTGCAGGTGACCGCCTCGCGCGGTGGAGCTGTGAAGTCGGCCGCGCTCGAGCCGCCGTTCGTGGGGCGCGATCGCGAGATTCGTCTGCTCAAGGAGCTCTTCCACAGCGCTGCGGATGAAGGCGTGACCAAGCTGCTCACGGTCGTGGGGATCGCGGGAATCGGGAAGTCGCGGCTCGCGTGGGAGTTCGAGAAGTACCTCGACGGGCTCGCCGAGGAGGTCTGGTGGCACAGGGGACGCTGCCTCGCCTACGGCGACGGCGTCGCCTACTGGGCACTCGCCGAGATGCTGAGGATGCGGGCTCGCATCGCCGAGGACGAGCCGGCTGACGACGCGCTCGCCAAGCTGGTTGCGACGCTCACCGTGTCGGTCCCCGATGAGGCGGAGCGAGCATGGCTCGAGCCGCGACTGTCCCACCTGCTGGCGCTCGGCGAACCACGTTCGTTCGAGCGGCAGGATCTCTTCTCGGCGTGGCGGCTCTTTTTCGAGCGGCTCTCCGACATGGGGCCGGTGGCGCTCGTATTTGAGGACCTCCAGTGGGCGGACGCGAGCCTGCTGGACTTCGTCGAACATCTCCTCGACTGGTCGCGCTCCCGCCCGATCTTCGTACTCGCCTTGACGCGACCCGAGATCGCGGAGCGCCGGCCAGGGTGGGGCGCGGCCGGCCGTAGCTCGACGATCCTCTCGCTCGACCCGCTCAGCGACCGGGCGATGGGCGAGATGATGAACCGCTTCGTGCCCGGTCTGCCCGACGAGCTCATCGGCGCGATCCTCGCCCGCTCGCAGGGAGTGCCTCTCTATGCGGTGGAGACGGTGCGCATGCTGCTCGACCGCGGCTTGCTCGCGCGCGACGGCGACCGCTACGCGATCACCGGCCCAATCGGGGCGCTTGAGGTGCCAGAGACGCTTCACGCGCTGATCGCGGCGCGCATCGACGACCTTTCGCCCGACGAGCGCGCGGTCGTGCAGGACGCGTCGGTTCTCGGCAAGTCGTTTTCAGTCGCAGGGCTGACTGCCCTCAGCGGTCGTTCCGGCGAGCAGCTCGAACCGCTGCTCGCCTCACTAGTGCGCAAAGAGTTCTTCTCGGTCGAAGCTGATCCGCGATCCCCCGAGCGAGGGCAGTACAGCTTCCTCCAAGACCTCCTCCAGCGGGTCGCGTACGACACGCTCTCCCGAGCCGACCGCCGGTCTCGCCACCTCGCGGCGGCCGAGCATCTCGAAACGGTGCTCGAGACGGAAGCGGCCGAGGTCGTGGCCGCCCACTACGTCGATGCCTACCGGGCGGCACCCGAGGCTGCAGGTGCGGCCGAGATCCGCGCACGAGCGGGCGATGCGCTTGTCCGCGCCGGCCGGCGTGCGGCATCGCTCGGGGCGAGCGAAGAGGCAGACCACGCGTTCGTCCAGGCGGCCGAGCTCATCGACGACGTATCGGTGCGCGCGGAACTGCTCGCCGAAGCGGGGGATGCGGCATTCGGGGGCGGCCGCTACGCCCAGGCGCGCGAGCGCTTTGAAGAGTCGATCGCGCTGCACGAGACGGCGGGCGCCGCCAAGCGGGCGGCCCGGGTCGCGGGGCAGCTGGGGTGGTCGATGTGGTTCTCCGGCGATCTGGCAGGAGGCGCCGATCGGATTGAGCAGGCCCTCCAAGTGCTCGCGGACGAGGAGCCCGACGCCGACCTGGCGTCGCTGATCGAGATCTACGCGCGACTTCGGTACTTCCTCGGAGACACAGAGACGGCCGGGGAGCGGGTCGAGCGAGCGCTCGAAATCGCCGAGTCGCTGGTTCTTCCCGACGTGCTAGTCGATGCCTTGAACACGAAGCACCTCGTGCTCGCGACGCGTGGCCGCGAGGAGGAGGCCCTCGCACTGATCGAGCATGCGATCGCGATCGGGCGGGAGCACCCACCGACCCGCGCATTCTCCCGTGCGCTCTACAACCTCTCGTACCAATTCGCCGCCCGCGATCGGCACCTAGACGCACTGGAGATCGACCGCGAAGGTCTCGAGGTCGCCAGGCGACGCGGGGAGCGTGTCGAAGAGCTCATGTCGCTCGGCCACATGGGCACGTCGCTGTCTGTCACCGGCCATTGGGACGAGGCACTTTCGCTCATCGAGAACATCGATGTCGACGCGTCGACCCGCGCCGCCGCGGACCGCTCGATGAGGGTGTGGATCCTCGTCCAGCGCGGCGACATCGCTGCTGCCCGCCGGGAACTCGATGAGCTCACCAGCAGGTTCGACGACGCCGAGTTGCAGATGCTCGCCGCTCGGCTAAATATCGAAGCGACGGTGTTCTACGGAGAGGGGCGATACGGCGACGCGCTCGAGACAGCGCAGCGCGGCTTCCAAATCTGCCTCGACAGCGGCTTCACATTCCATCACCCGTTCACGAAGTTCCTTCTGTATCTCGCGCTCGACGCGGCGCTCGAGTTGCACGACCGCGAATCGATCGACACCTTGCTCGCGACGATCGACGCGGCGACACCCGTCGATCGCACACCGATGCTGAACGCGATCGAGTCGGTCTCACGCGGGCGGCTATCGGCGTTGGACGGCGAGCTTCAGGATGCGGAGTCGCGACTACGCGAGGGAGCAGCGGGCTTCGCGCAGTTGAGCATGCAGTTCGAGCACGGTCGCGCGCTCTACCACCTGGGCCGAGTGCTCGCTTCTGCCGGAAGCCCGGATGCCCCCGCGACACTCGCCCAGGCGCGGGCGATCTTCGAGCAATTGCGAGCACGACCCTGGGTCGCGCGGGTCGATACGACCCGAACGATCGTCGCCGTGTAGTGACGAGGCGCCGACGCGGAATCGGCGCATCGAGGCGCTCGCTCTCCCGACGCACACGCCGAATACCGCGACCCGACGTCCCTGCTCCATCGGGACGGCAACAACATCGAAGCCGTCAGCCACCAGCCCGGGTAGGGCGTCCGCTACGCCGGAGGGTCGACTGCGCCAGCGTTCGGCAGCCCCTCGCGGTCTATGCGGTCTGTATCGACTCGCGTGGGCAAGAATCCGGGCGTGAAAACGCGCGATGCGCTCGTCGGACGAGTTGCTGATTGCCTAGCCGCTGCTGACGTCGGGCATCCGCTTCGCGTTGGTATTGATGGCCCGTGCGGCTCGGGTAAATCGACGCTGGCTCGTGAACTTGTCGGTGCGGTCGCTGCTCGCGGGCGCACGGCGATCCATATCGACTCCGACTGGTTCCACACCAGACGAGATGTGCGTTATCGACAAGGACGTATGTCGGCGCGGGGGTACTACGAGGACGCGTACGACTTTGGCGCGCTGATCGAACGAGTCCTCGTCCCGCTCGGTCCGGGCGGCAAACTCGTGTACGCGACGAAGGTGCACGATCTGCACACCGACGCGGTCGTCACCGACGCGATCGCGATCGCCCCACGCGACGGGGTGGTTGTCTTTGACTGCACATTCTTGCAGCGCGGACAGATGCGTAATCACTGGGACGAAGTGATCTATCTGCAGGTCGATCGCGAGCGGGCGATCGCTCGGGGAGTATCCCGCGACGCACAGTTGCTGGGGAGTCTCGACGAGGCGCGTCGGGCATACGAAGAGCGCTACATGGCTGCCTGCGACATCTACATTCGCGAGGAGCTTCCAGCAGAGCGGGCGAGCATCCTTATCGACCATAACGACCTTGAAGACCCACGGATCGTGCGTTGCGGGTATCTCGCATAAAGACCTCGCCTGCTCCAGTATTCCGGAATGACGCCAGAGCGGCCGTTCGACGTTCTTGGATGACCGCCCATCGAACCATCCTCGCAGGCGTTGCTTTCGGGGCTGAAGCTGTGGGGTACTTCGGCTGACCGGCGTCAATCGGGCTTTGGCGCGTGCTCTGCGAGGAATGGCAACACACGCTCCAGCACCGTGTAAGTGGCGAGGAACGCGTTGATGTGGCCGAGGCTGCCGAGGCGAAGGAGTTCCGCGTGTTTCATCATGCCGACCATCACAGCAACCTCGTTCTCCGGGTCCTCGAGCTCGCCCGTCAGGAACAGGGTTGGTGTCTCGATGTTTGGTAGGGCGTCCCACTCCTCCCAACCCGTGTCGGGGAACGCCTCGAACGTGTTCACGAACTGTTCGATGTCGGTCGCGCGGATCCGCTCTTTCATCCACTCGGGCACCGGCGCCTGCTCCTCAGTGTCGAAGCGCGCGATCAGGTTCTGCCAGCCGTTCGCGCGGTAGTCGGCGGCCGAGGATTCGATCCAGGAATAACGCGTGTCGGGCGGCCCGGGCGCGCCGATGGATCCGCTCGCGATCAGTGCCCAGATCCGGTCAGGCTCGCACTCAGCCAGCCTGATTCCGGGATACATGCCCATCGAGTAGCCCCAGAATGCGGCCGAATCGATGCCAAGGTGATCGAGCAGCTCGACCACGTCCGCGGTCAGCCGATCGAGGCTGTACGCCTCCTTCCCGCGAGGCTTGTCGCTCTCGCCGTGGCCGCGGTGGTCAAACAGGATGCACGTGTATATCTGCGCGAGCGGAGAAAGGTAGCCCGCCGCGCCCCACAGGCCGGAATCGCAGCCGGCCCCAAGGTGAAGCAGGAGCGGCGGCCCGCTCCCCTCGATGTCGTAGGCGAGGCGAATGCCCTCCGAGTTGGTCAGAAACCGCACGCTCTACCTTGTCGCCGTCGGGCTACCAGAGAGAGCTCGCAACTGTCCCAGCGTGGAGCGACTGCGGGCTGCTCCTAGAAACGACCTCCACCAAACTTGGGAAGTCGTCCCACGATGCCTGCGCCTGCTGCCAGTGATCCGCGATGCCCTCCGGCGATTCGTAGATCTCGTTCAAGACATAGCGGGTGTTGCCTGTCTCGTTGGATCCGGGATCGAGTGGATTGGCGAGCTCCGGCCCCTTGGAAAACGTGTAGCTGAGGAGGGCTTTGTCCCCTTCGCGATGGTGAGTGCGTGCCATCCACGCCGCATGACTGGCGACGAGGCGGTCGACCTCGTCGACATTCTCAGAAGACACCACGAAGGTGATCAAGAGCTGGCTTTTGCCGTCGTTGCGCATTCCGTCAATCCTCACTTTTCGCCACTCGACGAGCCTGCCGCGGCGATCGTACGACGAAGAGATCGAACGTGCAACGGGGCTTCCGAATGCGCTAACGCGCAGCAGGTTGGATAGCGATCGACCAGAATCAGGGTCGGGCTCGAAGCCGGGGTAACCCACGGGAGTCTCCTCGCGGACCGCCTTTAGAAATGCTCTGGAGATCTCGACTGCGCGAGTGTTCCGGAGTGACGCCTGACGACGCGGCGCGACTAGTGCGACTGAACCGAGTCGTGGATGAGCATGAGTCGCATCGACCAAAGCTTCGGTCGCGGTTCAAGTAGCTCGTGCCGAGCCAAGAGGAACCCCGTCAATGTCACCGGAACGGTGGCGAGCCAGACGATCACCCCGCAGGCGAGGATCCATGGGGTGTACCCGAGTGCCAGCGCGACGAGCCCCGCCAATGCGAGAGCCAATCCGACGTATCCGGCTCGGAGCGCCCAGACCGACATTCTCCAGACGCGGGAGCGCTGCAACTCCTGCGGCTTGTCCACGCGGGAATCGTACGCTCGTCACGGGCGGACGACCTACGTAGTTTCCCGATCGCCGAGTCGCCTGGACCAGCGTCCAGGAATAACCGCTGACGCTGTCCCGGAACAACAGCGACAGCGGCCGTGGTTGCTTCGTGCGCCTAGGCGCGTCCGCGCCGATGGTCTAGCCTCGGCTCGTGATGATCGGGGCGCACCGGAAGGTGGTGACGGTGCTGTTCTGCGATGTCGTCGGGTCGACGGCGCTGGGGGAGGCGACGGATCCGGAGGCGTTGCAGGTGCTGCTAGCGCGCTATTTCGAGCGGATGAGCGGGATCATCGAGTCGCACGGGGGTTCGGTGGAGAAGTTCATAGGTGACGCCGTGATGGCGGTGTTCGGCGTGCCCCTGGCGCACGAGGACGACGCGCTGCGGGCGTGTCGGGCGGCGGTCGAGATGCGCGACGCGCTTCCCGAAATGGGAGTCGCTGGCCGAATCGGCGTTAACACGGGAGAGGTGCTCGTGGGCACGGAGGAACGCCTTGCGACGGGGGACGCGGTCAATGTCGCGGCGCGGTTGGAGCAGGCGGCGCAGCCGAACGAGATTCTTGTCGGCGACCCGACGCTTGAGCTCGTTCGCGGCGGCGTCGAGACCGAGCTCGTTGAGCCGCTCGAGCTGAAGGGCAAGGCTGAGCCGGTTTCTGCTCATAGGCTCGTCGCAGTCCTGGAAGCGCCAGAGCGCTCACACGGAAGCCGGTTTGTGGGTCGGGAGCTTGAGGTCGAACTGATCCGAGCCGCGTGGGACAACGCGCTCGTCGGGCAGCGCTGCGAGTTGGTTACGGTTATGGGAGAGGCCGGAGTCGGCAAGTCGCGGCTCGTGGCGGAGTCGCTCGCCTCAGTCGAGGCTCGTGTCGTCCGGGGGCGGTGCCTTCCATATGGCGAGGGCATCACGTA
>DASRDS010000293.1:0-7447 GCA_035652495.1 Gemmatimonadaceae bacterium | reverse complement strand
CGTGCATCCGCCGCTGTCCGCATTCACCGTTCTGATCGAAGGTGGCCTCGTGGCTGCGGTTTACGTGGCGGCACTGGCGACGGCGGGATTCGACGCCTCGACACGCGACGCGTACGCCGTCCAGGCCCGTCGTGCGGTCGGCGTCCTCTTTTCGGCGGCAGGGGTGAGCGGCAGGCGGACGACGAACGTCGATCCGGACGCGCCGGTCTCTTCGAGCGTCACCGTTCCGTAGTGACTCTCGGCAATCCAGCGTGCGATCGAGAGCCCTAAGCCCGCACCCCCTGCGTCGGTGCGCGCCTCGTCGAGACGGACGAACCGGTCGAAGATCCGTTCACGTTCCGACCAGGCTCGATTATGCCGTTTCTTCTGACGAGAGTTAATCTTCGATAGCCTTTCAACTCGGTCCAACTGCCGCCCGTCCCTGTGGCGTGACCAGACGCTGCAGCCTCGCGCCGCACCGCTTCCCAGAAGTCGTCGCTGTTGTAGAAGTGTCCGTTCGCGCCCTGGATGACATCGTCGGCCTCGACGCCGTTCTCGTCGGCGATGTCCAGTGGCCTCAACGTGGTTAGGGCTCGCCTGCCTGCAGCCGCTATCGCGTCGGCGCCGATGTGGTCCCGCACAAACGTGGCGAGGCGTTCGAGATCCTGATCCCACGGGCATGGGTTACCGCCCTGCCGGCCCTATCCGGAACAAGAACCGCGCCTTTCGAGCGACCGTCCGCGGAATTTACTGTGCACGTCCGGGAGCGCACCGGACGAAGCTCGTCGGCGAAGTCACGTTCGCAACGCCCGCGCGCCGCTTCCATCGAAACGGTCAGTTGAGATTCTTGTTCGAGCAGGTGGACCTGCCAGCCGTCGGGACAACGTTGATGTTCGCATCGCTCCATGCCGCCGACGTGAACGGCGACGCTGCCATCGCTCTGGATGACGAAGGCGGAGCGTCGGTTAAAGACTCGAAGACGCGCTTCGTCGAGCCGGCGATCGCGTTGCTCGCGCTGCGTGGCTCCTTCGACCACGGCGAGGGCGGTCGCCTCGACGCCGCTCCCGGCCACGTCAGATCAACGTCAGTGTCGGCGCAGGGCGGCGGCGGATTCGCGCGCGGCGTCAGCGGCCTCATCGGCTTCGGCGCCATCGGTTTCGCCGTCGGATACCTGGCGTTCGTTGTCACGACGAGACGCGCGGCGCCACGTCCACACGGTTTCGACCTCATGATTGCGCGGTGCTACGTCGTCGGTGAGACCACGACGAGGGCGGGCAATTTGACGCCGCCACCATGCGCCAGATAGACGGTCCCGTCCCTGCTCACCACTCCATTCCGCGCGCCGCTCTGGGTTGGCACCTGCGCGACCAGCGTCAGCTTGCCTCCTGAATCGACACGCGCAATCGTCAACTTGGCCGCGCGCGCCGCACCGACGTACAACAGGTGCGTATCGGGCGTGTAGTGAATGTCGTCGACGCCGTCGCCGGTGTCGATGTGTGAGAGCACGGCCCCGTCGCCTGCCACGTTCATGACCTCGGCGGCTGCGTCACAGCCAATGAACAAGTGGCCGGCGGCCACGTCCAAGCCCAAACCGTGTGGTCCCCCTCCGCCACACGCCGGATTCCATGTCGCAACGGTCTGGTGTGTCTTGAGATCGATCGCGACAGTGCGATCTTTGTTTTCCAGGTTCGTATAGAACCGACTCCGTTTCGCGTCGACGGCGTAACCCTCCGTATTGCCCGGAAAGGTCAACTTCGCTTTTTCGGCCAACGTCGTCGCATCGAGAATCCGGATGCCTTGCTCGCTCGGCGTCGTCACCCACACCTCCTTGGTCGGTGCGACGTACGCGACGCCGTCGGGCCGTGCGTCGAGATGCTGACACGCCACACGGGCCAGCGTGCGCGAGTTGAACGCACACACCTCCGACCCCCCGCGGTTGCCGATGTACACGACACCGTCGCCGATGCTCACGCCGGATGGTCCCAGAATGCGGGTGCCGCCCCGAGCCTGAACCTGTGCGGTCGCAAGATTGGGAATCTGTCGAACCTTACTGGTCGTGACATCGACGACGTCAACGGCGCCCGTGTTGCCGCCCGGTACCCACAAGCTGTTCGTGGCCGCATCGAAAGCGATGTAGTCCATCGACACGTCACCGGTGCCGTTGTCAGGCAGCGGCAGCGTATGCACCGTGTAGTTCCTCGTCGTATTTTGCGCGGAGACCGAAGTCGCACCACTTGCACACGCGATCATACCGACGACGAACGCGATCGATCGTCTGAGCATTCTCGGCCACTTCATCAGGTGCCTCCTCACATGATCACGACTCCGGCTGGCATAAGCGTTCTCTCATCGTGCCATATCGCTCATGAATAGCCGATGAATCGGGCGCGGGGGCGGTCCGGTCCTGTGGATCTTGCACGGATCTCCGACACATCCCCGGGCTCTGCCGTCGTGATTCACCGATCCGAGAATGCAGTCGATCTGGGGTCCGCTCGGACTGCTCGACCACGGCGATACGGTTCAGCGGCACGTCGATGACGGGCGGCGGCGCCGTCTTCCGATTGGCGGCAACCTTGCGTTCCGTCGAGAAACGTTGGTCGCTGCAGGTGGGGGGAGAACAGACCTCGGCAAAGTCAACAACACGTTGATCTGCGGAGAGGATTACGAAATCCTTCTTCAGCTGCGCCGAGTCGGCCCGTTTGTCGGCCTTTACGATCCCGCAATTACCGTTCGCCACTTCATTCCAGCGATGAAACTCCGACCGAGGTATGTTCGTCAGTGGTTCTCATTGGCGCGGCAAGACGGTGGTCCGAATGGCCGATGACGTCTACCGGCCGGTCGACATGACGCGCACCGTGCGCGTCCTCGGCATTTCGCGCTTCCTCATCCGGCAATTTCTCGGACTACTGCGCCGGCTCGTGTGGCAAAACGATTATCGGCGATCACGTGGATCAGCTCGTGGAACAAGCGCACACGATCGAGTATTTCGGAATGTTCTCCGAATTCATCCCGCAGCGCGACGCGATCGACGGTCGCATGTAACGTGAGGAGGGGACGTGACACTACGGGCGATGACGAAGACTCTCGTCGAGGCAGCCATTAGGCACGATGTCAAGACGATCGAACCCAACGCCGTGGCGTTCATCGATCAACGGCAGCGACCGCAAGCCTGGTTCTGCTATGACCTTCAGCTTCAGTGGCTGCTCGAGCGGAACGGCATCGACCTCGTCGTCGACGTTGGTGCGAATGAGGGACAGTTTGGTCGTCGGCTGCGGCGCATTTATGCCGGCGACATCATTTCGTTCGAGCCGGTCTCGGCTGCGTTCACCCAGCTCGCGACGATGGCGGACCACGACCCGCGGTGGACCCTGTCTCGGGGGGCCCTGGGCAGCACAGACACGACCGCAACGATTCATGTGTGCTCCGATACATCGTTCAGCTCATTCCTCGTACCAAACGAATTTTCACGAGCTCGGTTTCGCCGGTCGGCTGTGGAGTCGGAAGAAGTGGTCTGCGTGCGGCGGCTGGAGGACGTTCTCGAGGAGTTGGTGGGGCGTCAGCTCGCTCACAAGCGCCTCTTTCTCAAGCTTGATACGCAGGGCTGTGATCTCGACGTGTTCAAGGGCCTCGGCCGCTGTGCCCCATACGTCAAGGTGTTGCAGTCAGAAGTATCGCTGGTGCCGATCTACGATGGCATGCCCCACTGGACCAAGAGTCTCGAGGCGTACGAGGAGAGCGGCTTCCATGTGGCTGGAATGTTCCCGGTGACCCGGACGAAATCCGGGCGCGTCATCGAGTACGACTGTGTCTTGGTCCGCGACTAGTCAGTGTAGCTCCCCGTGCCGACGCGAACACGCACGGTGTGGTTGCGGCCAGGCGCTCTCGGTTCCCGCCACCGAGTCGTGAAATAGCTGGAGAGATAGCGAATCCGACACTCCTCGAAGAAGACTGCGCTCCAATCGCCTGTGAGCACGTTCTTCAGCCACGTCGCCACATGTGCACCGAACTGTCGATACAGAAATGCAGGAAGGCCGAACCACACGCGCCTTTTCGCCGCGAGTGGAGTGTCGAGTCGACCATCGTGGTCAATGGTATCGAGATAGTACAGTCGAGCGTGCGAGGCTCCCGTGACGTGATACCACGCGCGATGATACCGCTTTGCCAGCCGTTCCGGTTGAATCTCGGCAGCCACGACCACCGAGTTTACGAACATCCCGCGTTTTCCGCTGCGCCACATCCGCAGGTTGAATTCGCGATCCTCGTCACGTCGGAATTCTCGCGCAAATCCGCCGACGTCGCGAAACACCGCTGCCCGACAGGCAAAGTTCGCCGTGATCAAGCACGCCGTCGCGTGCTCGCGATCGATGTACGTCGACGTGCCGCGCACGATTTGCAGCGCCAGCGGCGGCCAGTGGGCCGATGTGAGCCATGGCGGCGGTGGACACGGCCATCGAGGTTCAACGCGCCCTCCAATACAGTCCACCTCCGGATGTTCGAAGAACGCACGCGCCACCGACTCGACCCAATCGTGGCGAGGACGCACGTCATCGTCGAGAAACGCGAGGATGGGTGCCGTCGCCATGCTGACGCCGGCGTTCCGCGCGTTCGAAGCGCCGCGGCGCCGCTCGTGAAGACTCCGGATTCGTGCGTCGCATGCTGCATGGCGCGCCACGACCTCGCGCGTGGCGTCGACCGACCCGTTGTCCACGACCAGTATCTCGAACGCCGCGGACGTTGACTGGTTGCGCAGGTCGTCGAGCAGCGCGTCGAGCGACGCCGAACGATTGAATGTCGGGATGATGACGGAGATGTCCATGCCGTCACCGCCACCGAAGACGCTCGCGGACTTGTCCGCCGAAGTAGCAGAGTTGCGTTTCTGCCGCGACGCGTTCGCCGCAGTCTCCGCGCAACGCCGCTTTCATCCAGCGGATGCCATCGCGAAGGGCGCTGCCGAACAGGAATCGCGGGATCCCGGCAATCTGTGGAACCTGCCGCAGGTCGAGTCCGAGCTCCGTGATCGGATGCACCTTTTCCATCCGAGCCCGCGAGATGCCTTTGCCGTACCACCAGCGCCGGAAGTACGCCGGTTGCAGACGACGAGCCGGCACGTGATGCTGCACGCGCATCCGCGGCACGTACCGTCCCCGGACTCCTGCTTCGCGCGCCCGGGCGAAGAACTCCGGCAGTTCCTGTCCGAGCAGGACGCGTTCACTATTTCGGCCCAGAGCCGGATCGAAGCCACCGATGTGCTCCACGAGCGTTCGACGAACGGCGAAATTGGCGCCGAGCGGAATCTTGCGTCGATCCTCGAACATGAAAGGCTCCTCTCCGTAATCCAGGATCGCCAGCGTGCCCCACAGACTCTTGCCGCTGCGATCGAACCAGGTCGGGCAGGGCACCTCCCAAATCGGATCGACGGGACCGCCGGCGTAGCTAATCGCGGGATCCGCGCGGAACGTGTCGGTGAGCGCGGCCAGCCAGTCCTCGCTGACGCGCACGTCATCGTCGACGAATGCCGCGATGGACCGCCGCGACGCGCGCAAGGCGGTGTTCATCGCGATCGATTTCCCCTGTCGTGGTTCGAAGACGTACTGGACCGGAACCGGAAACGCCTCGGCCGCACGTTCGACGACGGTGCGCGTCGCGTCTGCGGAGTTGTTGTCCACCACTACGACTTCCCAACGACATCCTGATGAAATCTTCAACCGCGCGAGCGAGGAGAGCGTCTCGGCCAACATCGCTGCGCGATTCCACGTGCACACGAGCACGTCAACGCCATCGTCGTGTGTCATCGTTCACCCATCCGTGTCGATCGCGCGACTCACAATTGGTGCGATTCATCGAGCATTCACCGGCGGAGACGCGCCTGAGGATCGGACGGCAAGTGACATACCGCGCGCCGGCAGAGGCCTGAGCACGTCTCTTGCTTTGGTACGCACGTGCTCGACCGTGAGACCTCGACGGCCGCGACGAACCTGATTGCCGGCACCGCGACCAAATACATCGTTCTGGCGTTGAACATCGGTTTCGGCGCCGTGCTGATGCCGTTCACCGTGCGCCATCTTGGCCAGACGGAGTACGGCCTGTGGATGCTCGTCGCGTCCATGACGACGTACTTCCAGTTGCTCGATCTCGGTTACGGCAATGGCGTCGTGCGCCATCTCGTCGAAGCCGATCGGCGCGGTGACGTCGACGACGTCAACCGGATCGCGAGTACGTTCGTGTGCGTCTATGCGGCGATTGCCGTCGCCGCGGCTGTCGCGATCGGCGTGATGATCCTGTACGTCGTGCCGCGGTTTCCGCACCTCTCGTCTTCGCAGGTTCGGGTCGCACAGCTCCTGCTCGCCATCCTGGGTGCGCGCGTCGCGATCGGATTTCCGCTGACCGTCTTTGGCGCCGTGACGAATGCCCGCCAAGGGTTCGTCCTCAACAACGTGGTGGCGAGTGCGACGGTGGTGGCGAGCGCGCTGTGTACTTACGTCGTGCTCGAAGCGCGCGGCGGACTGGTGGTGCTCGTCGCGACGACGACCGCCGTGAACGTCGCGGGTTATGCAGGCTACGCGTGGAATGCCTACCAGGTCATGCCGGATCTCCGCATCCGCCCGTCCTCCTTCAGCGCATCCCGCTGGCGCGAGGTGACCAGTTTCAGCCTCTACTTGTTCGTCATCAACGTCGCGGCGCAAATCAGCTTCAACATCGACAACATCGTCATCGGCGCTTTCTTGGGACCGGCCGCGGTCGCCGTCTACACCGTCGCGCTCCGGCTGGGGGAATATCAGCGGCGGCTCTGCGATCAGTTCAGTGGAATGCTGTTTCCCGTCGCCCTGGCGTTCGGCGCCGACGGGAATCGCCGCGCGCTCAGACGAACGCTGGTGGATGGCAACCGCATCGGGATGACGCTGGTCGCGGGAGCGGCCGTCGTCCTGATCGGATTCAGTCGGCCGCTGATTGTGCGATGGATGGGCCCTGGATTCGCGGGCAGCGTCGTGCCGTTCGACATCCTGGCGCTCGCGGGTGTCGTGGTCGTCAGCCAGGCCGCATCAGGCAATGTGCTGATCGCGGTCGGCCGCCACCGTGTGGTGACGTGGATTTGGATCGGCGAAGCGGTCGTAAATCTCGCGCTCAGTCTCATTCTGGTGCGCACGATGGGATTGACGGGTGTCGCCGTCGGCACATTGATTCCACTGACGGTTGGTCACCTAGTTGTCATGTTCATGGCGGCGTGTCGCGCCGTTGATATCCCCGTCACGATGTGCGCCTATCAGACGTGTCGTCCGGCAGCGATCGCGGCGGCGTGTGCGACGGCGGCGTGCGCCGCCATTCGCTACGTGCATCCGCCGCTGTCCGCATTCACCGTTCTGATCGAAGGTGGCCTCGTGGCTGCGGTTTACGTGGCGGCACTGGCGACGGCGGGATTCGACGCCTCGACACGCGACGCGTACGCCGTCCAGGCCCGTCGTGCGGTCGG
>DASRDS010000292.1:0-13596 GCA_035652495.1 Gemmatimonadaceae bacterium | reverse complement strand
TACCAAGTGGGAGCGGCCTCGTCACTGGATGTAACGGATGCCGTGGCGTCGTTCGAGCGTGCCGAAACCGATCGCATCAATGCTGTTTATTCTTATCAAACCGCGTTCGCCGCGTTAGAAGCCGCGGTGGGCCGCCCCCTACGCTGATCTCTATGAGCACTCCTGCCAAGTGGACCATTGGTACCATCATCGTCGTCGGCCTGATCGCGGGCGGCACCATCGCCGCGACGCGCGGCGCGAAATCGACGGAGGTCCGCATCGAACCCGTCGCCTACCGTGACCTCGTCGCGTCGGTGACCGCCAGCGGACAGGTCGTGCCGCACACGAAGGTCGACGTCAGCACGGATATCTCCGGCCGCATCATCAATCTGCCCGTCAAAGAGGGCGATATGGTGAAGAAGGGGCAGTTGTTGCTGCAGATCGACCCGGCCATCTACCAGGCGCAGGTCGAGCACGACAAGGCCGCGCTCGCCGGTGCCAAGGCCGCGGCTGTACAGTCGGATGCCAATCTGACGCAGGCCCAGCACAACTACGACCGGTCGTCGGCGATTCAGAAGTCGAATCCCGCGCTGATCTCGGTCGAGCAGCTCGAGCAGCTCAAGACCGCGCTCGAGGTGGCCAGGGCGACAAAGGAAGCGAGCGACTTCCAGGTCGAGCAGGCCCAGGCGAGCCTTCAGAACTCACAGAGCGCGTTGGACAAGACCACCGTCCTCGCGCCGATGAGCGGCAAGGTCACGCGGCTCGATGTCGAGCAGGGCGAAACGGCGATCCAGGGTACGCTCAACAAGGATGCCGCGACGCTGCTCACCGTCGCCGACATGAGCTATCTCGAAACGCGAGTGAAGGTCGACGAGACCGATGTGTCACACATTCAGGTCGGCGACTCGGCTCAGGTGCAGCTCGACGCGTTCCCGGATACGACCTTCAGCGGCCGGGTGACGAAGATCGCCAACAGCTCGGTGAAGGCCACGAATTCGTCGTCGACGAACACGACCTCGACGGATCAGGCGGTGGACTACGAGGTGACGATCAAGCTCCTCAATCCCCCGTCCGACACGCGCCCCGACTTCTCGGCCACGGCGAAGGTCGTCACGGATACGCGCACCCATGTGCTGTCGATCCCCATTATCGCGCTCACCGTGCGCGAGAATGAGACGCTGCCGTCGAACGACTCCGCCGTGACGATCGGCCGCGCCGCGCCGACGAAGCAGGTCGGCAAGCGCGATGTCGAGGGCGTGTTCGTGGTCGGCAAGGACAACAAAGTGACGTTCCGGCCCGTGAAGGTCGGAATCGCGGGCGACAAGTACTTCGAAGTCATGAGCGGCCTGCAGGACGGCGACCGCATCGTTGGCGGCACGTACCAAGCGATTCGCGAGCTCAAGGACGGGTCCTTGGTGCGCGAGGCCAAACCGGATAAGAACAAACAGGGCCAGAAGCCCGTCACGCAGACCGCGCAGGCCAAGTCGTGACGATGACCTCAATGACGATCACCGCCGAACGGCGGGCGGTGATCGCGCAGGAGGGTCAAGAGCCGCCAAAGGACTGGGTCATCGTCACGCGCGGCCTCAAGCGCGATTACGACATGGGCGGCGAAGTCGTGCGCGCGCTCCGTGGGGTCGACCTGGGCATCCATCGGAACGAATACGTCGCGATCATGGGGCCGTCGGGGTCGGGCAAGTCCACGCTAATGAACCTCATCGGGTGTCTGGACACGCCGAGTGACGGCGAGTATTGGCTGAATGGAACGCTCGTGTCCGAGATGACGGATGACGAGCTCGCTCGCGTGCGCAATCGCGAGATCGGCTTCGTGTTTCAGACGTTCAACCTGCTCCCTCGCGCCACGGCACTGCACAACGTCGAGCTTCCTCTTGTGTATGCCGGCGTACCATCAGCGGAACGAAAAAAAAGAGCGACTGAGGCGTTGGAGAAAGTTCAGCTCGGCGAACGGATCATGCATAAGCCGAACGAGCTCTCCGGCGGTCAGCGCCAGCGTGTGGCGATCGCCCGGGCGCTCGTGAACAATCCCTCGATTTTGCTCGCGGACGAGCCGACCGGTAACTTGGACTCGGCCACGTCCGAGGAAATCATGCGCGTGTTCAAGGAGCTCGCGAACCATGGCCAGACGGTGATCATGGTCACGCACGAGCCGGACATTGCGGCGCATGCCGGTCGGATCATTGTTTTGCGCGACGGACTGATCGCGACCGACGACCGTCAGAAGTAACGCGTCTCGACCAGCAATGAAGTTTCTCGACGCCATTCGGCTCGCCTTTCTTCAGATCAGGGTCCAGAAGCTCAAGAGCTTCTTCACGCTGATTGGCGTGACGATCGGCGTCATGTTCCTGATCGCGATCATCTCCGTCGTCGAAGGGATGAACCGCTACATGGAGCACGATTTTATCGGCAAGCTCGTCGCCGTCAACTCGTTCGAGCTTCGTCATCGGCCGTACTTCGCGGCCGGCGATGTCACGCAGGCGCAGTGGATCGAGTGGAATCACCGGCCGCGGATCAAGGAAGACGATCTGCACCCCGTCGTCGATGTGTTGCCGCCGGGCACGAGCTGGTACATGCAGAGCGAGGACAATCTGCAGATCCAGTCGCCATTTGCCCGCCCGAAGAGCGCGCAGATCAACGCGGTCACCGGTGATTATTTCGGGATCAAGCGCCTGGGCGTTACCGAGGGGCGGGTGTTCACCTCCCAGGAGACCGAGACCGGTGCGCTGGTCGTGGTGATCGGCCAGGATGTGAAGAAACATTTCTTCCCCACCGTCAGTCCGCTGGGGCACTGGATCAAGATGGGTGGTATCCCCTACACCGTCGTCGGTGTCGCTGAGCCCCAGGGGAGCACGTTCGGATTCTCGCTCGACAAGTTCGTCGTCGCCCCCTACCGGTCGCCCGTGCACCGGCTGCTCAATCGCGCACCTGGTGTGATCGACGGGATCGTCGTGCAAGCCACGAATCAGACGATCCTCATGGACGCCATGGAGAGCGTGCGTCAGGTCATGCGGGTCCGGCACAAGCTGCACCCCGGACAGCCCGATAATTTCTCGCTGGCCACGCCCGAGTCGTCGTTGGTGTTCTGGCAGAAGATCAAGGTCATTCTGCGCTTCGCGGCGCTCTTGCTCCCGACGATCGGCCTCGTGGTCGGCGGCATCGTGATCATGAACATCATGTTGGTCGCGGTCGCCGAGCGGACGCGAGAGATCGGCGTGCGCAAGTCGCTCGGCGCGAAGCGGCGCGACATCCTCGCGCAATTCCTGTTCGAGTCATCGACGCTGAGTCTGGCTGGCGCGGGAGTCGGCATCATCATGGGCGCGGTACTCGCCATGATTGTCACCAAGGTGTCGCCGCTCCCCGTGAGCATCGTGCCCTGGTCGATCGCGCTTGCCGTCGTCCTCGGTGCTGGCGTCGGCATCGTCGCCGGCGTGTACCCCGCCATGCGCGCGGCGCGACTGGATCCGATCGTCGCGCTGCGGCAGGAGTGATCGTGGCGGTTTCGGCACGCGTCTCCGCGCTGTTTGAGGGCGTCGCGATCGCCTTCGACGCGATCCGCTCGAACAAAGTGCGTGCGGCGCTGACGATCTTGGGGATCGCCGTGGGTGTCCTCTCGATCACGACGATTTCGGCCGCCATCTATGGCATCAATCAGTCGGTCGCCAAGGATATCGAATCCGCCGGGGCGACGACGTTCTTCGTCACGCGATGGCCGGTGGGCTTCAATGCCTGCGACGGGACCGACGAGATGTGTCCCTGGATTCACAATCCCGGCACGTCGTTCGCCGAGATGGCCGCCATGGGACGCCTCCCTTCGGTTCAGGGTGTGGCGGGCGAGATCGATTTCAACGGCCTGTTCAAGTACGGCGACCGGGCGCTCCCGAGTGCGCAGCTCACCGCCTATACGCCGCTGTGGGAGCAGATGACCGGCGGCGACATCAATCCCGGGCGCTCGTTCACCATTCAGGAGAATGCGAGCGCGGCGCGGGTGGTCCTGTTGAACGAGATCGCGGTCAAGAATCTCTTCGGCGACAGCACGATCGATCCCGTCGGCAAGACGATCACCATCGACAACAATCCATACGAAGTCATCGGGTACTATCACTATCACCCGAGCTTTTTCGCCGGTGGCGAGCATGCCATCGGGATCATCCCCATCGAAACGATGATCCGGCACTACAAGGTCAACATCCGCGATATGTGGGTGTCGATCAAACCCGTCCCTACGGTGTCCCGGGATCAAGCCATCGATGATATCGTCGCGTATCTCCGAGGCGCCCGTGGGTTGCGGCCGAGCGTGAAGAACAACTTCGAGATCATCACGCAGGACCGGCTCTTTCAGGTGTACAACAACTTCTTCGGCGTCATCTTCGCCGTGACGATCGCGCTGTCCGCGGTCGGGCTCTTGGTGGGCGGCGTGGGCGTGATCGCGATCATGACGATCAGCGTGACCGAGCGCACGCGAGAGATCGGCGTGCGCAAAGCGCTGGGCGCCACGCGCATCACCATTCTCTGGCAGTTCCTGATCGAGGCGGTGACGCTGACCGGCATCGGCGTCGGGATCGGGTTCTTCGCCGGCTGGCTCGTCGCGTTCCTGATTCGGACCTTGTTCCCCGCCGTGCCCGCGGCCGTGCCGCCCACCGCCGTCATCCTGGCCGTCGGCGCGAGTATCATCACTGGCATCCTCTTCGGCGTGTTCCCGGCTATGCGAGCGTCGAAGCTCGATCCCGTGACGGCCCTACGGTACGAATAGCTGCGTCGGCGTATGCACCCACGTGAGGCAGACGATGGCCTCCGAGGGGATCGCCTGAACCTCGAGACGGCCCCGCTTGACCTTATAGAGGGGCGAGGGATCGACGAGGCGCGCTTGCACCGTATAGCGCCCCGCCGGCCACCAGAACCAGCGCTTGAGCGTGCCGGTGCGGGAGACGCACGAGTCCGGTGGGCCGTATCGTCGCGTCAGGGCGTCCTCGAGCGCCTCGGTGGCATCGGTGAGCTGCTCGAGCGGCACCATGGCCTCCCAGCCGGCCGCGACCACTCGTCCGTCATTGTCGCGGTCGACTAACCAGGTCGTATCACTGCTCTGACGCGCGCAGCTCTGGACTTTTGGTCCGGCGGTCTCGTAGAGCAGCGTCGATTGGCACACATACGTCGCGTTCGATGCCATGTAGCGGGCAGGTTCGCTGTCGGCCGGCGCCGCGATCGTGATCGGGTGCGGGCGATGCGATGCACAGGCGGTGCAGATGCCGCCAACGGTGAGAACCACCAGGAGCCAGCGCTTGAACATGGGCACCGTTAAACTATCGGCGTGCGCACTGTCGGGGCGGTTATCGCCGGTCGGTATGTGATCGAGCAGGAGCTGGGCGAGGATCAGCGCGGTGGCATGGCGACCGTCTATCACGCCTGGGATGGACGTCAGACCCGGCCGGTCGCGATCAAGTTCCTCGAAGCCCCGCGCGCCGATCCAGTGGCGATCACGCGGTTTGCGCGCGAGATCGTCACGCTCGCGCAGCTGCAGCATCCCCATATTCTGCCGCTGTTCGATTCCGGACAGGACGGCGACGGCAGTCTGTATTTCGTGATGCCGTTCGTCTCGGGCGGATCGCTGCGCACATGGCTCGACCGGGAGAAGCACCTGTCGATCGATGCCGTCGTGCGTATCGCCCAGCAGCTCTCCTCAGCACTGGCCTTTGCGCATGCGCGCGGCGTGATCCACCGGGATATCAAGCCGCAGAATGTGCTGATTCAGGATGGCGGCCAGCGGGTGTTGCTTGCCGACTTTGGCATCGCCCATGGCGCGGGCGGGTCGCGGTTGACGACGACGGGCGTGATTTTGGGAACGCCCGGATACATGAGCCCCGAACAAGCGTATGGCGATCCGGTCGACGGCCGGAGCGACATTTATTCCCTCGGCTGCGTCCTGTATGAGGCCCTGACAGGTGCGCCGCCCAACCGCGGGGCGGAGGGCGGCACCACACGGTATTTCGGGCCGGCGGCACCGATCCGGGCACAGCGGAAGGACGTGCCCGAGCATCTCGAAACGGCCGTGTTGCGTGCGACCTTGCCCATGCCGAAGGACCGCTTTCAGACCGCCGATGAACTGACGAGAGCCATCGACACAGTCGCCGCGAAGCGCCGTCGCAGGTAGATTCTCGGCATGCTTCGGCTGACGGCCCTTGGCGGACTCACGCTGCTGCAAGACGGCCAGCCACACCAGGGACCCGCTAGCCAGCGCCGACGGCTCGCGCTCCTGGCGCGGATCGCCACCACTGGCAAGCGCGGGGTCACGCGCGATTTGCTGGTGTCGACGCTATGGCCTGGGGGCGCGCCGGAACAGGCCCGCCACGCGTTGGAACAGGCGTTGTCAGCGATCCGGCGCGCGTTGAACGTCGAGGCGCTGTTCGTCGGCACCGGCACCCTGCAGCTCAATCCGACCATCTTCAGTTGCGACGTCGCCGAGTTCGAGGACGCGGTCGCGCAGCATGCCGCGTATCGGGCGGTTGCTCTCTATCAGGGGCCGTTCCTCGATGGGTTCTCGATCGACGGCGCGCCCGCGTATGATCGATGGATCGATGAGGAGCGCGGGCGGTTGCAGCGCGAGTACGAGAAAGCGTTGGAGGTGCTCGCCGAGGCCGCGGCCGATCGCAATGAGCATACGGTCGCCGTGCAGTGGCGACGCAAACTGGCTTCGGTCGAGCCGTTGAGCTCCCGCTTCGCCGTGGGGCTCATCGAGGCGATGGTCGCCGCGGGCGATCAGGCTGGTGCGCTTCGGTCCGCGCTGGTTCATGAGGAGCTCGTCCGGCAAGAGCTGGAATCGGAGGCTGACCCCGAGGTCGCCGGGTGGATTTCGCGACTCAAGGCTGGGCGCGTGGCCGTGCCCGTGCGAACCGAAAAGAAGTTCAGTCAGACGCCTGTCGCGCCCTCTATTGCCTTGGCGGCCTCCCTGCCCGAGGTCGTGACCGCGGATCAATACCGAGACCGCGTGACACGCGTCCTCGGCGACCGCTATGCGATTGATCGCACAGTCTCGATCTCGACCGTACTCGTGACGTTCGGCGCGAAAGACCGGAGAAGACAACGGCCCGTCCACATTCATGTGGTCGCGCCTGGGTTCGCCGCGCTGGCTGATGGCGAACGCATGGTCCACGTGTTCGAGCGCGTGACGACGCTCGAAGATCAGCATGTGATGCCGATTCTGGATTTCGGTGTGACCGGCGACGTGGTCTACTATACGACCGACCCGGCGGACGGCCTGACGCTGAAAGACCGCCTGGCACGCGAACGTCCGCTGCCGATCACCGATGCCGCGCGGATCGCCGACGACATGATGACGGCGCTCGCTCATGCCCACAGCCGTGGCGTGCGACATGGGGATCTGCGGCCAAAACATGTCGTGCTCAAGGGCAACTCCGCGGTGGTCACGTCGTGGGCACTGACGGATGCGTTGCGCCCGAAGCCTGGCGCGGACGCCGGATCGACGGTCGCGAGCTTCGGGGCGCCGGCTTACCTGAGCCCTGAGCAGCTCTCGGGGGAGTCGCCGGCGGATGAGCGAAGCGACCTCTACAGCTTTGGCTGCATTCTTTATGAGGCGCTGGTCGGGGAGGCGCCGTATCGCGCCGCCACCGCACAGGGCGTGCTGTCGCGGAAGCTGAGTGAGCCGCCGCCGTCGCCAAAGGCGGTGCGCGCCGACGTGCCGGACGCGCTCGACACGCTCGTCAAGCGCTGTCTGGCGCGGCATCCCGTGAATCGCATCCAGAGCGCCGCCGAAGGGCGGGCCATCACCGCGACGCTGCAGACATGATCACCGTTCTCGCCGTCGCCGCGCATCGCGACGACGTCGAGCTGACGTGCGGCGGGACCTTGCTCCGCGCGGCGGCCGCCGGGCATACGACTGGTATTGTCGATCTGACCCAAGGCGAGATGGGGACGCGCGGATCGGCCGAGCTCCGGTCTCAGGAAGCCGAACAGGCCGCCAAAGTCCTCGGAGTCAGCGTACGTGAAAACCTCGGCCTACCGGACGCCGGGATCGTCAACACGCCAGAGACCCGGCTCGAGCTTGCTCGCGTCATTCGGAGACTGAGACCGCGCATCGTCATCGCGCCCGCGCTCCAGGGTCGACATCCGGACCATCGTGAGAGTGGGATGCTCGTACGTGACGCTTGCTTTATCGCCGGGTTGGCCAAGATCGATCCTGCGACGCAGAAGCATCGGCCTTTCAAGGTGATGCATTGCATCACGTATCGTGAGGATTTCTCCAAGCCGACTTTTGTCGTGGATGTGAGTGAGGTATTTGAGCGCAAGCTCGAAGCTATCAAGTGCTATGCATCACAATTCGAAGGCGTGACTCAGGCTGGCGAGGTCTATCCCAACGGTGAGCCACTGTTCGACGTGGTACGTCACCACGCGGCCCATTATGGCTCAATGATTCGCACCAAGTACGGCGAGCCCTTTTTCACGTACGAGACCATGCGCGTGGACGACGTTGGCACGCTTGGAGTTTCCACGTTCTGAACGGGCAGACGCGGGCACTTTATATTTATGGGTCATGCCTGATCCCATTTATCTGGACCACGCCGCGACGACTCCGGTTCGGCCGGAAGTCCTCGATGCGATGCTCCCCTTCTTTGGCCCTCGATTCGGCAACCCGTCGAGCGTCCATCGGTGGGGCCGCGAGGCGCGCGTCGCACTCGACGAGGCCCGCGAACGCGTGGCCCGATGTCTAGGATCCCATCCTGACGAGATCTCCTTCGTCTCCGGCGGGACGGAGGGCGACAATCTCGCGATCCTGGGCGCCTGGCGCGGCCGGGCCGCCAAGTCGCGGACTGCTATCGTCACGACGCCGATCGAGCACAAGGCGATCCTCGCCGCGGTGCACCAGGCGGCCCGAGAGGGCGCGACCGAGCGGTTTCTAATGGTGGACCACGACGGCGCCATCAGCGGCGATGATTTCGCCGCCCAGATGCGGCCCGATGTCGCGCTCTGCTCCGTGATGTGGGTGAACAACGAAGTCGGCACAATGCAGCCGATCCCCGCGCTGGCGGAAAGGGCCCGCGAACGTGATATCGTTTTTCACACCGACGCGGTGCAAGCGTTCTGCACGGTGGCCATTGACGCGAAGAGTCAGCCTTTCAGCCTGCTCACGGTCTCGGGGCACAAGATCGGCGCGCCCAAGGGCGTCGGCGCGTTGTTCGTGCGGCGCGGCACGGCGATCGAGCCGCTGCTGCACGGCGGGTCACAGGATCGCGGCCGGCGGCCGGGGACCGAGAACGTGGCATACGCCGTGGGCTTCGCGCGCGCGGCCGAGCTGGTGATCGAGGAGCGCGCGGCGGAGCGCGAGCGTCTGGGACGCTTGCGCGATCGCCTCGAGGCGACACTCAAGGCGCGCATTCCCGACCTCGTCGTGCACGCGCAGAAGGCAACGCGTGCGCCGCACATCGTCATGGTCTCCGTACCGGGCACCGACAGTGAGTCCATGCTCATGGCACTCGACCTGGCCGGAGTCGCGGCGTCGGCCGGCTCGGCGTGTCAGAGCGGAAACGTGGATCCCTCGCACGTCTTGACCGCGCTCAGCTGTCCGCTCGATGTCGCCAACTCGGCCGTGCGGCTCAGTCTTGGCTCGCTTTCGACCGAGGCCAACATCGATCGCGTCGGTGAGATCTTCCCATCGCTGGTCGAGAAGGCCCGACGTCTCTCGGCGGCCGGTCACTAGTCATGGCTGCGCTCGGCGAGCGTGTCGTTGTCGCAATGTCCGGTGGCGTGGATTCGTCCGTCGCCGCCGCGTTGCTCGCTGAGCGCGGGTATGAGGTCATCGGCGTGACGATGAAGCTCTTCTGCTACGGCGAAGAAACGCCCGATCGACCCTGCTGCTCGCTCGATTCCATCGACGACGCGCGACGGGTGTGTGCACGCCTTGGCGTGCCACATTACGTATTGAACCTGGAAGATTCGTTTGGCCGGGATGTTGTCGCCAATTTCGTCGATGAATATTCTCGCGGGCGTACGCCCATTCCGTGTGTGCGTTGTAATACGTTCACCAAATTTCGTGATCTCTTGGCGAAGGCTGACGGATTAGAGGCCGAGTGGATCGCGACGGGACATTACGCGCGCGCTGAACATGGAGTACTCCGTCGTGGGCTCGATGACAAGAAAGATCAGTCGTATTTCTTGTGGGGACTGGATCCAGCCGTCGTGCGGCGATTGTTGTTGCCCGTTGGTGGGCTGACGAAGCCGCAGACCAGAGAGTGGGCGCGGCGGCTTGGGCTCGATGTCGTGGCCGAGAAAGTCGAGAGCCAGGACATCTGCTTCGTGCCCGATGGCGATCACACGAAGATTATCGCCAAGCGTCTGGGCGCTGATGCGCCTTCGCTCTCGCGAGGGCCGTTTATCACGTCGGATGGGACCGTGGCCGGCTGGCACGAGGGCTACGCGCGATTCACGGTCGGACAGCGGCGCGGCCTGCCAGGTGGATACGCCGAGCCGATGTACGTGACGGGCATCAGGCCGAACGAGCGAGCGGTCGTGATCGGGCCGCGCGACGAGTTGCTGGGGCGCGGCGTGATCGCGCGCGAACTGAACTGGATCGCCGCGCCGAGGAGCATTGGCGATCGGGTGCTGGTGCAGATTCGGCATCGGGCCAGTCCCGTCGAGGCCGAGGTTGTGCGCGTCGACGGCGACGAGATCGAGCTGGCGCTGGAGGCGCCCATCGCCGCGATCGCACCAGGACAGTCGTTGGTGCTGTACGACGGCGACACCGTGCTCGGCGGCGGCGTGATCGAGGCCGCGCGCACCCAACTTCCAATTCTCGCTGCCTGATCTGCTGACTCGCCGGCCGCTGCTCGCGGTTTGGCTCTTCGCGATCGTCACGCAGATCGTGAGCGTGCGTTGGTTGGTCGGCAGCTACGTCGAGCCGAACGCCGCGCCGTATCTGGGACGCGTGCTCGCCGCGTACGGGCAGCTCGAGCTCATTGACTGGAACCGCCTCAAGGGCATGACGCGACCGCAAGATCCACCATTGCGCGCGTTCGAGTTGCCCGGCGAGCCACTGTGGGTCGCCGCCGGCGCTCGGGCCGGTATGGCGTTTGGCGTGAACGTCTGGGACTACTGGAACGTGCCGGTCGCGGCGCTGCTCATCGTCTCGATCGCGGCCGTCGCGCTGGCGATTGGCGGGCCGGTCCTGGCACTCATCACGGGACTCATCACGGCGCTCGATCCGGTGACGTTGTTACACGCCTCCAACCGCGACGACACCGTGTTGGGGTCCGCGCTCTTGTGGGCGGTCTTGGCCATGATCGCGCTGCAATGGCGCGGGTGGCGTTATGTACCGCTCTTCATCGCCGCCGGCCTGGCGGCGATCACGCGCATGGAAGCCGTGCTCATGATCATCCCGCTGCTCGCGTTCAGACCGATCCGCCGATCCGCCATCGTCGCGGTCGCGGGCGTGGTCATCGCGCTTGGCATCTGGGGCTTGCGCAATCAACGCGTGTTGCACCACTTCATGGTTGGCTCCACGCATGACGGCATCACGTTGTGGGAATCCAACGGGCCGTTTGCGTTGCGGTCGTTGTCGCTCGGCCAGGTTGATATTGTGTCGATGGATGCCGGCGTGATGGCACCGATCTTTGCCCACACACAGGACCTGAACGAGGTGGACGCGGACGCCTATTTCAAACGACAGGCGTTCGAGTACATGGCAGCGCATCCGTTCGGTGTCGCACGAATATCCATCGCGAAGATCGCCGTGTCGATCGCAAGCGTACATCCCAATCTGCCATTGACCGCGCCACGCAACCTTGCGGCGATACTCGACAACGCTCTGCTCCTGGCGCTCGCCGCAATAGGATTTTTGAAACGACGGTGGTGGCCGGTCGCCATCATGTGCCTGGTGACGTTGGCGATGCTGGCCATTGGGCCGGCCGGCATGCGATACTGGCTGACGCTGCGAGGGGCGCTCTGGATGCTGGCGGCCGCCGGCGTGCTCAGTATTTCATCCCGCCGGATTCCGCGAACTCTTTCATCATCCGCTCCTGCTCCTCAGTGAGCTTGTCGGGAACGTTGATGGTGACCTCAACGATGAGATCGCCCTTCGCGCTGTCCTTCACGATGCCCTGACCGGGCACGCGAAAGCGCTTCCCCGCCGGCGTGCCGGGCGGGATCTTGATCGCGACTTTCTTCCCGTCGAGCGTCCGCACGCTGATCTTCGACCCCAGCGTGGCCTGCGCGATGTTGAGCGGTACCGTGGCGATGACGTCCAGGCCGTCGCGCTTATAGAAGCGGTCAGGCGTAACCTGGAACGTGATGACGAGATCGCCAGGCTGCCCGCCATGGATCCCGCCGCCACCCTGGCCACGCAATCGCATCTTGGTGCCGGTGTCGACCCCTGACGGCACCGTGATCAAAACTTTCTTGACGCTGCGCACCTCGCCGACGCCGTTGCACGTCGGACAACGCTGACTCGGCACCTGTCCGCGGCCGAGGCACATCGGACACGGCCGGTTGACGGCGAAACCGCCCTGGCCAAAGGACACGGTGCCGCGGCCATTGCACTCCGGGCAGGTCTTGAACGTCGCGCCTGGCGCCCCGCCGGAGCCGTGGCACGTCGGGCACGGCTCGTTGACCTCGAGTTGGATGGGGACCTTTCCACCGAGTGCCGCGGTGCGAAACGGAATCTCGAGGCTCGTCTCGACGGTCTGACCGCGTTCCGGCCCCCGCTGCGTGGCCCGTTCACCGTTGCCACCGAACATCGAGCTGAATAAGTCGCCCAGGCCGCCGAACCCGCCCACGTCAAAATCCTCGAACCGATACGACGTGCCGCCAGCACCCGGCGGCGGATAGCCGGGTCCCGGGCCAGGCCGGGGTCGGGGGTTGCTACTGGAAAAGGCGCCGAGACGCCGCATCTCATCGTATTGCTTTCGCTTCTCGGCGTCGCCCAAGACGGTATAGGCCTCCGAGATCTCCTTGAAGCGCTCGGCGGCCTTGGGGTCGTTCGGGTTCGTGTCCGGGTGGTTTCTCTTGGCGAGCTTGCGATACTGCTTCTTGATCTCGTCTTGGCTTGCCGATGCGGGCACACCCAGGACCGCGTAAAAGTCCTTGGTCTGTGGCGCCATGTCAGATCAACCGTTCCACTGCTTCACGACGACTCGTGCGGGACGCAGGAGTTGGGAGTTGAAGAGATAGCCAGCCTGATAGACCCGGGCGACGACATGATCGTCCTCGGGCGACAACGCGGCCTCCGTTCCCACCGCCTCCATTTGCGCCGGGTCGAACGCCTGGTCGATCGGATTGATAATCTGGAGTCCCGCGTTCTGTAATGCCTTGAGCAGCTTGCGCTCGGCGATCTCCGCGCCATGGATCAACGAGTTGACGTCGACCATCTCCGGATCGGCGTGCGCCACCCGCGCCAAGTCATCGAGCCCATCGACGAAGTGCTTGACCAGGTCAGCCTGCGCGCGCGCCCGCTCCTCCTGACGCTCGCGCTGCGTGCGTTTTCTATAATTGTCGTACTCGGCCGCGAGACGCAGATACTTCTCCTTCTGCTCCTCGATCTCCGCGACTTCGGCCGGCACGGAGGGCTCTTCCGGAGCCCCGTCCGCTTGGTCAGAAAAT
>DASRDS010000291.1:0-6239 GCA_035652495.1 Gemmatimonadaceae bacterium | reverse complement strand
GCATACGGGCTGATGACGAGCCCGGGCACGCGAATGCCGTAGCCGTTCTCATCGATCCTGGGCGGCGCGACGTGATCGTAGAACCCGCCCCAATCATCCCAACTCAGGAAGATCGCGCTCGAGTCCCACTGCGGTGACCGCATCACCGCATTGATCAGGAGCGTCACGTACTTCTCGCCGTCGCTCACCTTCGCCGGGGGGTGCTCGCTGACCGCCTGATCCGGAACGATCCAGGAGACGGCCGGCAGATGGCCCTCCTTCGCGTCGACAAAGAAATTTTGGAGATCCTGGATGTTGTCCAGCTCGTGGTCCTGGCGCACCGTCGTGAAGCTCGGCAACGGATTCCAGATGGACGGCGTCTGGTTGCTCTGCGCGATCGGCTTACAGGTGGCGGCATCGTCTTCACAGTCGGGCTGTTCGCCCTTGCCGACATAGTACTTCCAGCTGATGCCGTTCTTGTGCAAGAGGTACGTGATGTCCGTCCACGCGTACGCGCCGGCCTTGGCCGTCAGCCACTGGCCACCGGCGATCGTGCCACCGACCGGCGATTGCAGTGCATTCCGGCACGTCATCGGCTGATCGATCTCGCAGACGGCCGACCAGGCGGAGACCATGGACAAGTGCGCTGGCAGGCTCCACGTCGCATCCGCTTCGTACAGATGATCCTGCAACACGAAATTGCTGGCGTACGTCCAGTAATTCGGTATCTCATGGCTATCGTGATAGCCCATGACGTCCGTTCCGCCCGCGCAACTCGGATCCTGTTTGTTGGAGCAGGTCTCGCTGGTCTTCAGCGCCTGCGCGACGAACCCGTCCATGTTCCCACCGTCGATGTCAGCGGTGGCATTCCCGGCCGCGTGCGGTCCGCCAACGTTGACGTCGGCGGTATCGTGGTACGGATAGATGCAGGTGTGATGAACGGGGTCCGGAACGCAGTCGCGCGGTAAACCGTCCTGAAGGGGGATGCCGTCCGCGCCCGGATACGTTCCGAAGTACGAATCGAACGAGCGGTTTTCCTGCATGATGATGACCACGTGCCGGATTTTCGTACCCGGCGCGGGGACCGTCACCCCATTATCCGCGGCGCACGCGGCGAGGGTGGCACAGGCACATATGAAGAGAAGGCAGCGTCGCATGCAGGTCCTGAATGAGGGACCCCCGCATGAACGATCGCGTTACCGTGTTCGCTTCGTGTCACCAACGGGTGACAGCACGGTGACCGCGACGCCCTCGCGAATGTCGTCCGAGGGATTCACGACCACGCGCGCGCCCTCATTCAACCCGCTCGTGATCTCAACTTCCGTGCCGAAATCCCGACCCAGTTCGAGCTTCTGATAGTGCACCGTGTTGTCGCTCCCGACGACCGCGGCCTCGGGGCCTTCCGTGCGCACCACCAATGCATTGGCCGGGAGCACCAGCGTTTGCCCGCCCGTCTTGATCTGGAACCGCACCTCGGCGTACATGCCCGGCAAGAGCACGCGTTTCGGGTTCGGAATCTGGATCTCGGTCAAGAGCGTCCGCGACGCGGCGTCCAGCGCCCGCGCGTTTCTGATGACGGTGCCCTCGAACGCGTCGTCCGGCAGCTCGCGAATCACGATCGCGGCTTTCTGCCCGGGTTGCACCATGGATATCGCGCTCTGCGGCACATCGACGTACACGCGCACCGTATCCGTGCCGGCGACGGTGAAAAGGGGGCGGTTGGACGCCGCGCCGGCGTCGATCAACGTGCCGTTATCGATCGTGCGTGAGGTCACGACGCCCGTGAACGGCGCGGTAACCTTCTCGTAGTCCTGCAGCTGCTGGAGGCGCCGGTAGTTGGCCTGGCCCGACGTCAGGTTGCCCGCGGCGACATCGTAGGCGGCCTGCTTCGTATCGACATCGAGCGCCGTGACGACCGAGTCGTGCGACAGCGCCTTCCATCGCTCGAGCGTGCGCTTCGCAAGATCGAGATTGGCCTGCAGCTGAATGAGGTCGGCTTTGGCCTGGTCGACCTGGTGATCGAGGTCGGGCGACTCGATCAGCGCCATCACCTGACCCGCGGCGACGTGCGCGCCGATATCGGTGGTCCACCGCTGGATATATCCGGGCGTCCGCGCGTAAATCGGCGATTCGTGCATGGCCTCGATCGACCCGGGCAGCGACAGCTCCGAGGTCGGCGACGCCTTTCCGATGGTGACCACGTTCACCTTCGGCACGGCATGCACCGACGCCGACTCGGCCTCGAGCTCACGCGAGCGTTGCACGCGCGGGACGATGCCGAACGCCAGGAGGGCAGCCAGGACCAACGCAGCGGTACCGAAGACGGCTTTCATATCATTCAGTCTGAGCGCGCCGCCCGTGGACGACGCTATACACGGTAGGCACGAAGAATAAAGTGAACATCGTCGCGACGACGAGACCGCCGATGACGGCGCGGCCGAGCGGCGCGTTTTGTTCGCCGCCCTCGCCGAGGCCGAGCGCCATGGGCAACATGCCGATGATCATGGCGAGGGCGGTCATGATGACGGGGCGCAAACGCGTGAACCCCGCGTCGGCCGCCGCCTCGATCGCGGTCCGGCCGGCGTGGCGCCGGTCGTTGGCGAAGGTGACGAGCAGGATACTGTTCGCGGTCGCGACGCCCATGGCCATGATGGCGCCCATGAGCGACGGGACGCTGAACGCCGTATTGGTCGCGAACAACGCCCACAGAATCCCCGCCAGGGCGCCCGGCAGGGCCATGATGATGATCAGCGGGTCCGACCACGACTGGAAGTTGACGACCATCAGGAAGTAGACGAGCAAGATCGCGAACGCGAGACCGGCACCCAGGCCCGCGAACGAGGCGAACATGCTGCGCACCTGGCCGCGCACGATGAGCTGCGTGCCGCGCGGGAGATGCGGCCGCATGCGTGCCGTGATGCGCTCGATATCGGCCGCCACGCCGCCCAGGTCGCGGTCCTGCGGCGAGGCGTAGATGTCGAACACGTTCTGCACGTTGTAGTGGCTGATCTCCATCGGCGTCGTCGTCCGGTGCATCGTCGCGACGTTGCCCAGGACGAGCGGCGCCTGCTGGCTGGCGATCGGGACGATGCGGGAGGTCGCGTCGGTGACGTTGCGCGGGACGCTGGAGACCGGCGAGCCGATGGGCGTCGCCGTGACGTCATCGAGCGTGTTGAATTTGAGGGGCGGCGTCTGGACGACGAGGTTGTACTGAATGCCGTTCTCGGAGTTGAGCCAGAAGTTGGGCGCGGCTTGCACCGTCGATGACAGCGACGTGAGCATGCTCGTCGCCACGGCCTGCTGCGACAGACCCAGCTCCTGCGCGCGCGTCCGGTCGATGTCGAACTTGAGCTCCGGCGCGGACATCTCCTGCTGAATGCGCACATCGACGGCGCCGGGCACGTCGCGAATCTCGCGCAACAGCTGCTGGGCGATCTCGAAGTTCTTGGGATTCCGGCCGACGACCTGAATATCGATGGGCGACGGAATGCCGAAGTTCAAAATCTGGCTGACGATGTCGGCGGCGCCGAACGAGAACGTTCCCTGGGGATACGCTTCGCGCAGGCGCCGGCGGATGACCTTGATGTAATCCCAGGACGAGGTATGGTGCTCGGGCACGAGCGAGATCAGGACTTCCGCGTCGGCGGCGCTGATCGTGGGCGTGTCGCTCGTCGACAGGTTGATCTGACTGTACGGGAGGCCGATGTTGTCGAGGATACCGGCGAGCTCGCGGGGTGGAATGATCTCGCGGATCGTCCGGTCAACCGCCGCCACGAACTGCTCGGTCTCTTCGATGCGTGTGCCGGCCGGGGCGCGGACGTGCAGGCGGATCTGGCCAGCGTCCACCTTCGGGAAGAAGTCTTCGCCGATGAAGGGGAGGAGGCAGGCCGAGCCGACGAGGAACAGCACCGCCCCGACGGCGACCCACTTTCTATTGTTCAGCGCGATTTTGAGCGCGGCATGATAGCGGTCTCGCGCGCGCTCGAACACGTGGTTGAACGCGTGATAGAACTTCCAGATCGGCCCGGTCCCGCCTTCCGCGTGCTCGCCTTCGCGGTACATCTCGGCTTCGTTCTTCAGTAAGAACTGCACCATGGTCGGCACGATCGTCCGCGAGAGCACATACGACGCCAGCATGGCGAAGATCACGGCCATGGCCAGCGGTCCGAACAGCGCGCCCGCGATGCCGCCCAGGAAGAACACGGGGACGAAGACAATGCAGATCGCGAGCGTCGACACGAACGCCGGCACGGCGATCTGGGATGCGCCATCCAGGATGGCCTGCGTCAGTTCCTTTCGTTGGCCCAGGTTCCGATGGATGTTCTCGATCTCGACCGTCGCGTCATCGACGAGGATACCGACGGCGAGGGCCAGGCCGCCCAGGGTCATGACGTTCAACGTCTGGCCGAGGGCGGCCAGCGTGATGATCGACACGAGGATCGAGAGCGGGATCGAGATCGCGACGATGAGCGTGCTGCGCCAGCTGCCCAGGAAGATCAGGATCATGAGCGCCGTGAGGCACGCGGCGATCGTGGCCTCGCGGAGTACGCCGTCGAGCGCGGCGCGCACGAAGACCGACTGATCGATCACGTAGCGCATTTGCATCGACGGTGGGAGCGTCGCCATGATGGCGGGCAGCGCTTCCTTGACGCGCTGGACGATGTCGAGCGTCGAGTTGCCCTGTGCCTTGAGAATGGTCTGGAGCGCGCCGCGCGATCCGTTCTCGCGCACGACGTTCGTCTGGACGGCGTAGCCATCGTGGACGTGCGCGACGTCGCGCACATAGACCATGGCGCCGTTCACCACTCGGATCGGCATGTTGTTCAGCTCATCAACGATGTCCGGATTCGAGTTGAGGGCTACCTGGTACTCGCGTGCGCCGAGCTTGACGCTGCCGGCCGGCGTCGTCACGACTTGCTGGTTCATTGCGATGCTGACGTCGGCGGGGCTCAGCCCCTTGGCCAGCAGCGCACTCGGGTCCAGGTCGACCATGATCTGGCGCGGCTTGCCGCCATAGAGTCCGGGCAGCTGCGCGCCCTGCACCGTCGCGAGGCCCACACGCAGGAAGTTCGATGCGGCGTCGTTGATCTGCTGCTCGGAGAGGATCGAGCTCCGGATGCCGAGTTGGAGGATCGGGACGTTGGTCGCGTTGAACTGAATGATCAGCGGCGGGACCGTGCCGGGCGGGTAGCCACGCAGGGCGGTCTGGCAGTACGCCGTGACCTGGGCGTTCGCCGCGCCGATGTTGACGTCGGGGTGGAAGAAAATGCGGATCACGCCGATGCCGAACAGGGAGTTCGACTCGATGTGCTCGATATCGTTCACGACCGTCGTGGCGAACCGTTCGTTCGGGCCGACGATCCGCTGCTCCATGTCCTTCGGGTCCATGCCCGGCCAGACCCAGACGACGTTGATGACCGGGCTATTGATCTCGGGGAAGACGTCCGCGGGCGTGCGGTGGATCGCGACGATCCCGAAGATGACGACGAGGAGAGAGGCGACGACGAACGTGTACGGGCGGCGCAGCGCGAGACGGACTATCCACATGCTAAAAAACTAACGCACGAGGCTGGAGAGGCGTTGGAATCGTCCCTCGGAATCGTGCCTGTGCTCGCCTATCGGCCCAGTTCGTGATACGTTCTCGACACCCCCAAGACAGGAGACGACATGATTCCAGTTCTCGCAGCGATCATGATGGCGGCGGCGCCGGCACCGGCGGATACGGTATCCGGGTGTTTGGCCAAAGGCGACAAGGCTGGGACGTATACGATTACGTCCGGTGGGAAGGCCACGAACGTGATGTCGAAGTCGGTGAAGCTCGACGGGCACGTCGGGCATACCGTGACGTTGACCGGCAGCATGGATAAGAACGGCGACTTCGATGCGACGAAACTGGCTATGAAGAGCGCTAGCTGCATGTAGCACGGCCGAGCGTCCTGCGTAGCTCGATTTTTTTCGTCGCGCTTCGCGCTAGCGGCCAAGTAGCAGCTGTCCGGCGGCGCCTGACCCTGGAGCGATTCCAGCGTTGGGCGCCGTCAGGCGCATATGGGCGCCGTGTGTCTACCCGGCGGCGTGCGACGTACGTGTCGTGTTGAGTACGCGCGAAGCGCGACTAGGATGGTCAAATCCGGCTCAAAATGCCCCGTTTGAGCTCGCGAATTCGGGCCTCGTCGCGTTTGTAAAACGTCCACTGCTTGATCCGCTTCCCGCGGATGAGACCCGCGGCGCTCAAAATGCGCAAATGCTCGTGCGCCGTGGGT
>DASRDS010000290.1:0-22669 GCA_035652495.1 Gemmatimonadaceae bacterium | reverse complement strand
AGTCGCATCATCGTGTCGTCGATCTTCGGCGCGACGGGCTGGCCGTCGACGATCACTCGTGTCAGCGAGTAGCCGCCGTTATATCCGCGATGTCCCCAGCGCGAGTCTTGCGCGAACAAGGCCGCGCCTTCGCTGCCGTCGCGAAAGAGGTTTTGGTCGAGCTGCATCCACACGAAGCGCAGGGTGTCCGGCGAGTTGTTCGTGTAGTGCACCGTCACCGTGCCGGTGACGCTTTTCGCCCCGGTGTCGAGCGTCGCCGCGATGGTGTAGTCGGCTCGCTGCTGCCAGTAGCCGGGACCGGGTTCGCCGTCGGAGAGGCGATAGTCGTTCGGGCCCGGCCAGTCCATACGACTCATCGTATAGAACGGATCGTCTCGCTGCTCGTCTACGGCTGGCTTCTGCGCGCCCGCCACGCCCACAATCACGAAGATCGCAACCAACGTTTTCATATCAGTACAGACAGAGTCTCGATTGTTTTCGTCGTTGCATCGATGATGGCCACGCGATGCGCGTTGGTGTCGGCGACGTACACCTTCCCATCGTGATACACCAATCCACTCGGTTCGGCCAACCCGCGAACCCACGTCTCGACGCGACGAGTCGCGGGATCGACCCACTTGATGGCGTCGTTGTATGAGTCGGCGATAAGAAGCCGCCCGTCGGGATGCCGCGCGATCCCTTGCGGATGCTCGAGCCGAACCTCGTCGCCGACCCCGTCTTTGTCACCAAAATCGAACAGTCCGGTCCCGACGATGGTCTCCACGCGCGGATCGTCGCCGAGCGTCGCGAATCGCACCGCGCTCGACTCAGCGTCGACGAAATCGACGCGGTCGCCGGCCGCGGCGCCAACGATGCCCATAGGCTGCGCGAGCAACGCACCGGGCGCGGGCCCGTCGACGATGTCCTCGCCGGGCGCCCCGGCGAACAGCATCTTCGATCGCTCGTCGATGCGCCAGATCTGATGCCGCCCCGCCCCGGCGACATAGACGACGGATCCGACCACTGTCAGATCCCAAGGCGAAGAGATCGGGTCGGCGACCGTATGCAGATCCCCGGTCGTGAGATCCCCGACACATACGCGATGATTCGCGCGGTCCGCGATGTACAACCGGTCACCGGCGAACGCGACGCCCTGCGGCGACGCGAGCCCGTCGAACGTCCGCTCCACTCGCATCTCGCCGCCGCGCAGCCGCCCGACCAGCACACGGTCGTGTCCGCTATCCGCGATAGCCATCCGATCACCGTCGATCGCGACTTTCCCAGGATACCGCAACACGCCAGGCGCAATCGCCGGCAGATCCGGCTCAAAATGCCGCGGCGTCCGATCGATCAGCCCGTCGGGATCAAACGCCCCTATGAGCCGCTCGACAAACGGCTCCAGCATCTCGCTCGTGAACTCCCCCGCGTGCGACCCCACGACGTACCCGAGCGGATCGATCGCGACGATCGTCGGCCACGCGCGCACCGCGTAGCTCCGCCAGATCCGAAACTGCCGATCATTGACGATCGGATGCAGATTCTCGAGCCGCAGCGCGGCCTCGCGAATCCGCGGCGTCTCACGCTCCGCGATGAACTTGCCGCTGGAGACGCCAACGACCGCGATCTCTCTCGGAAACCTTCGCTCGAGCTCCCGCAACTGCGGGAGTACATGAATGCAGTTAATTCAGCCGTAGGTCCAGAAATCGAGCAAGACGATCTTTCCCTTCCATGTATCCAGCGTCGGGACCTCACCGCCGGTATTGATCCAATCAAGGCCCGTCGGAAACTGCGGCGCCCGAACCCCGCGGCTGCGTCATCTCTCGTTCAGTCATAAGAGAACAGTAGCAACTCGCGGGCGGGGAAGTCGAATACAGTGATCCACCGACACAAGAGGTCGGCGCCGAGGATGCCGTCGAACTTGGACTTGGACTCGGGTCGTACCGCGACCGACTGCGTGACCGTCACCCCATCAGCCAGCGACACTTCGACCTCGGCTCGGCCATTTCGGTTCGGTCGCTTGTCACCCAGGAATCGCTGGGCTACGAACGACGCCATCTGATACGCCACCGCGAACGACCCGCTCGGTATCTCGACCGAGTCGCCGTCGAGTGCCAGCCGAGCAACGGGGTTCGCGAGGGACAGCGGCTCACGTGCCATCGCGAAGGCTATAGCCGCGACGGACGGGTCGATCGCGACGATGCCGTCCTTCAAGAATGCCGCGTTGAGATACCCGGCAATAGGCGGATCCCCTCCGCGATATTCTCCTCCGAATGACGCACGCACGCTGGTGATCGTGCGACCGACCGCCGATAACTCGTTGACGACTGACAACCCGGTGTCCGTCGCATAGGATTGAAAGACGAAGCAATCGTCAGGCGTGGCGTTGGAGAAGATCAGCTGAACGGCGACGCCATTGATGCGAGCGGGAACGTAAATCCTGGCGTCCGTGCTCGTTCGGCAACGCACAATCTGCTCGCGCATGAAACCGAGACTCTTGAGCCGCGCCGACCATCTGGTTTCGAACCACGATCCGTCGTTCATAGGTCGCCTCGTGCTCCGGAACATGGTGGACAAATCCCCGAAGGTCACGGTCCACGGGATGAGCGTGATAAATGTGCTGGCGACTGACAGCGGTCTGGCAGTCGCCACGCTCGCGCGTCTCCGGCTGGCGATCGAGCTTATCGACCGACTCGCGCCACGCGTCGGCACCCGTCTGCGGCAGGACGTCGTCGCGATTTTGCTCACGCCGGCCGGCGGGACACACTACAACGTCGGATCCCGGGCGATCGGCCTCGACGTCCGGTGGGCGATGAGCAATGGCGTCGAACAGCTCGCGCTGACCCTTGTCCACGAAGCCACCCACGCGCGGCACCGCTCAATGGGCGTCGGCAAGCGGATTCGCGACCGCGATCGCCGCATGGAAGCGCATTGCATTGCCCAGCAGATCGAGTTCGCCAAGCGTCTGCCGCCCGGTCCGTGGGAAGCACCGACGCTAGGTGCGCTCGACACACCGTGGTGGACGGGACGAGCGCGCGCGGGCCGGATTGAGGAGCTGACCCGGCAACAAGGGATTTCGGCATGGCCGTTCACGTGGTTCGCCCGGCTCAGGCGGTGAGCGCCCACCACCGCCCCGGTGGCGGGTTTCAGAATCCGTGGGGTCCCGCCAGCCAGCAGAGCCGATTCAGCGATTTCCTGAAATGGGCCCTGTTAGAACGCCCCCGCTCGCGCAGCCGGCAGACGCCGGATCGGGCGACGTTTGCGGCGGCGCACCGGCCGCTCGCGCCGAGTTTCTTGCCGCGCGAGAAGCCGGAGGCGATCGCGGTTACGTGGATCGGGCATTCCAGTTTTCTGGTCCAGATCGGCGGGCAGAATCTGTTGCTGGATCCGGTCTGGGGAGAGCGGGCGTCACCGCTCTCCTGGCTCGGCCCACGCCGATGGACGCCTCCGGGCATCCCGTTCGACGCGCTGCCGCCGATCGACGGGGTGGTCCTCTCGCACGATCATTACGACCACCTGGACCTTCCGACGGTCCGGCGGTTGGTGAGCCGGTATCCCAAGGCCGCGTGGCGGGTGCCCATGGGCGTCGCACGGTGGCTGCGAGGCAAAGGGGTGACCCAGGTGAGCGAGCACGATTGGTGGGAGCGCACGCAGATAGGGTCGCTCGAGCTCACGGCGACGCCCGCTCAGCACTTCTCGGGTCGCCGACTCGACAATCGGAACCGAACCCTGTGGTGCGGCTGGGTCATTCGCGCGGGCGATCGAGCGGTATTTTTTGCCGGGGACACCGGCGCCCACCCGGTCTTTCCCGAGATCGGACAGCGCCTCGGCCCCTTCGACGCCGTTCTGATGCCGATCGGGGCCTACAATCCCGAGTGGTTCATGGGCCCCGTCCATATCGGTCCGGAGCAGGCGGTCGCGGCGGTCCAGGCATTGGGCGGCGCACCCGCCATGATCGGGATGCACTGGGGGACGTTCCAACTGACCGATGAGCCGATGGACGAACCCCCCAAGCGCACGACCGCCGCATGGATCCGCGCCGGCCTCGAGCCACATCGGCTCTGGATCCCATCACTCGGCGAGACGAGACGCTGGCCGTTACACCTGCACTGAGCTACCCTATACGGAGCACGTCGCAGGCGCACGCATTCTCCAACCGTCACACCGGAGCAAGCGCCATGGCCAGTTCGAAACGCACTCGCCGTCCCACGAAGTCCGCTCGCAAACCGACTCGCGCGAAATCCACGAAGCGCGCGAGCGCCCGGAGCACGAAGAGCACGCGCAAAGCTGCTACCCGTCGTGCCGCGAGCGCCCCAGCTACGCCCCAGGTCGCGAAGAAAGCCGCACCAGCGAAGGCTGCTGCTCCCGCCAAAGCCGCCGCACCGGCGAAGGCGGCTGCACCGCCGAAGCCAGTCAAAGCCGCTGCGCCAGCAAAACCGGCGAAGGCCGCGGCTCCAGTGAAAGCAGCTCCCGCCCCAGCGAAAGTCGCCGCACCCGCACCCGCTCCACAGCCCGTCGTCGCCACGCCGACGCCCGCACCGGTCGTTGCTGATGCGGCACCAAAGGCGGCGAGCAAGTCAAAGAAGGCCACGGCACCCGCACCCGGGCCGGTCGCTTCCGAACCGCCCCGCGCGTAGCTCCAGTCCTAGCGTGCGTCGCTAGACGTTCTTGACCTCGCTCACGAGCTTCGTGAGCGAGGTCTTCGCGTCTCCGAAGAGCATGCTGGTCTTAGCATCGAAGAACAACTCGTTCTCGATGCCAGCAAATCCGGGATTCATGCTGCGCTTCATGACGATGATGCTCTTCGCGCGATCCGCGTTGAGTATCGGCATGCCGTAGATGGGACTCGATGGGTCCGTCCGCGCGGCGGGATTCACGACGTCATTCGCGCCGATGACGAGCACGACGTCGGTCTTATCGAACTCGCCGTTGATCTGCTCCATATCATAGAGCCGATCATACGGCACGTCGGCCTCGGCCAGCAGCACGTTCATATGCCCGGGCATGCGCCCAGCGACGGGATGAATCGCGTACTTGACGTCCCCTCCGCGCCCCTCGATCAACTCGGCCAGCTCGCGCACGACGTGCTGCGACTGCGCGACCGCCATGCCGTACCCCGGCACGATGATGACCCGCGACGCATACGCCAGTCGCAACGCCGCATCCTCGGCCGTGACTGGTGTGTATGTCTGACCGGCGGCGAGCGTCTTGGTCGTGGTCGTCACGCTCCCGAACGCACCGAACAGCACGTTCGAGAACGACCGATTCATCGCCTTGCTCATGAGAATCGAGAGCAAGAACCCCGATGCGCCGTCGAGCGCACCGGCGATGATCAACACATTGTTCCCGATCGCGAACCCTGTCGCGGATGACGCCAGCCCAGCGTACGAATTGAGCAGCGACACGACGACCGGCATATCGGCGCCGCCAATCGGCAGTACCATCGAGACGCCGATGAGAAGCCCCAACGCGATCATGCCGTAAAAGAACATCGTCTGATCCGGCCGCACGATGAGATACACGAAGATCCCGAACGTGAGCACGAACAGACTGATGTTGAACGCATTCTGCCCCTTAATGACGATCGGTCGCCCGGGCATCATTTCGGCCAGCTTGAGCGTGGCCATGAGGCTGCCGGTGATCGTCAACGACCCGAACATGACCTCGAACCCGAGCGCGGTCATCTCCCCATGCCCCAGCACGCCGCCCGAGTTGTAATACTCGGCCACCCCGACGAGCGTCGCGGCGATGGCGCCGAACATGTGCGAGATCGCGATACGCTGCGGCATCGCGGTCATTGGCACGAACATACCGAGCGGGTAGCCGATCACGGTGCCCAGCGCGAGGCCGGCGATGATCCACTGGTACTCGACGATCTCGTGCTTGACGAGCGTGCCGACGATGGCGAGCACCATGCCGATCGCCGCCTGCTGCATCCCGCGCCGCGCGTGCTCGGGCCGCGTGAGACTCCGCAGTCCGAGAATGAACATCACGGACGCGGCGAGGTACGTGACCTCGATGAAGATGTCCCGGATCGGCATACGCTACGGCCGCTTGCCGTCGGTCTCGGGCTTGGACTCGGCCTTCGGCTTTGGCCTGAACATCTTGAGCATGCGATCGGTGATCAAGAAGCCGCCGACGACATTGACCGTCGCCGAGGTTACGGCGACGAATCCGAGGATCGTGCTCACCTGGGTCTCGTGCGAGCCCGCGGCGACCAGGGAGCCGACGAGCGAGATGCCGGAGATCGCGTTGGTCGCCGACATGAGCGGCGTGTGCAAGAGCGGCGGCACGCGCGTGATCACCTGGTAGCCGACGAACGCGGCCAGCACGAAGACGTAGAGTTCCGTGAACGACGTCACTTGAGGGCTCCGTTGTGCGCGATCAACATGGCCTTGGTGATCTCGTCCTGAGGATCGAGCCGAAGCTCGCCGTCTTTGATCAGGGCGCCGAGGAGGGTCACGATGTTCTTGCTGAACATGAGGCTCGCGTGCAGCGGGACCGTCGAGGGCAAATTGGTCGCCCCCACGATACGCACCCCGTTGACCTCGATCGTCTCACCCGGCTTCGTCAGCTCGCAGTTGCCACCGGTCTCGGCCGCGAGATCGACGATGACCGATCCGGGTTTCATGGCGGCGACCATCGCTGTCGTAATGAGTCGCGGCGCGGGCTTCCCGGGGATCTGTGCGGTCGTGATCACCACATCGACCGTGGGTACATGTGCCGCGAGCGTGGCGAGCGTTCGCGCCTGTTCATCGTCGGTTTGCGCGCGAGCATACCCACCGGCGGCTTCGGCTGACTGCGTGACCGTGTCTGATGCAACGAATGTGGCGCCGAGTGACAGGACTTGCTCGCGCGCGGCCGGCCGCACGTCGAATGCGCTGACCACCGCCCCCAATCTACGAGCGGTCGCGATGGCTTGGAGACCTGCTACGCCCGCGCCGATGACAAAGACTTTCGATGGCACCAGTGAGCCAGCGGCCGTGGTGAGCATCGGGAACAGCTTCGCGGACTCGCTGGCGGCGACTAACACCGACTTATAGCCAGCGACGGTTGCTTGGGACGAGAGGACATCCATCGACTGCGCGCGCGTGATGCGTGGGACGCGCTCGAGCGCTAGCGCCGTGAGATTGCGATTGACGAGGTAAGACTCCGGCCCGGCGCCAAAGAGGCTGATGACCACGGCGCCACTCGGGATGGCGTCCAACTCGGCCTGACTCGGCCGCTGCACCTTCACGATGACCTGCGCATCGGTCAATGGTGAGGCGACTATCGCCGCACCCGCGGATTCGTAGGCGTCATCGGGGTACGTGGCGGCCGCGCCAGCGCCGCGCTCGACCCGCACGGCCACACCACTCTTGATCAACGCCCTCACGCCATCCGGCACGAGGGCGACTCGTCGCTCGCCGGGTGCGGTCTCCCTCGGAACACTCACCGTCACGGCCATGCTCTATGTTACCGCTTCTCGAGCCAGTCGGCGACGTGACCGATGACGAGGTCGCGCCCGACATCGACCGTGATGATATGGGTACCTTTGTCGACCCACACGAGCTGCTTGTCCGCGCTGCCCAAGCGCGCGAACGCCGCCTCGGCGGCATCTGGCGCGATTCTGTTGTCGTGATGGGACTGAATAAAGAGCACGGGCGCACGCACGGAGGGCTCGGCCGCCTGCGCCAGGTCCACGACGCGACGGAGCTCCGCGACGAGCCGCGGCGTCACGGCCCCATACGCGAGATTGCGTTCCGCTTCGACCGGATCGGTGATCGACCGCACCCCACCTCCGACCATGTACCGAACGCCAATGCCGATCACCGGCGATGAAGCAGCGATAATCGCCAGCCAGCGCGGCATGGCCAAGTACGGCGCGATGAGAACTAACGCTGGCAACCCAGGCGCCTCGGCCGCGAGTATTGTCGCGAGCGCCCCGCCCATCGACACACCGAGCAGGACCGTATGCTCATGCTTCGCTTTCACCGCCGCATACTCGGCCCGCACCGCCGCCAACCACTCGGCCGAGCCCGACTTCGCGAATTCGGCTATGGTCCGGCCATGACCTGGGAGTAGCGGCGCCCGCACGAACCAACCCCGCGCCGCGAGCGCTTCGGCCAGATAGCGCACCGTCTGCGGGGTATCGCCAAAGCCATGTAGAGCCAGTATCGCGCCATTATTGCCAGACTTTGGCGCCAATTCAAAAGACTCAGCGCCGACAATGATGCCATCGTCGCCACGAGGATGCTGTCGATCGATCTGGCGCGCGAGTCGCCACCCCGCCACTTCGCGCAGCGCGGCGATGCCCGCGAAGAGGGCCGTGACTATAGCGAGGGGAAGCATACGGGGCGCGGAAAATCTAGCACCCCTGAGCCTACGGCGTCTCGGTTACACCAGCTGAGCCGAACGCCCGCCCAATTCCTTCGCGACGTCGCCGACGAGTCGCGGATTTTCCTGCGACCGGGCGACGAGATCCGATACTGACTGGATCACAATGGTACCGTTCACCCGCTCAGCGAGCCCATCCGCCACGAGCTTGGCCATGACCAGCGAGACCGACTCGCGGGTCGCCCCGACCAGCTCGCACAGGACGCGATTCTGGGCGACGTCCAAAACCATCTGACCATCATCGTCTGTAAACATCTTTTGCCGCGCCAACCGGCTCAGAACCGCGACGAGACGCTGTTCGACGGACAGCGTCGCCAGCTCCCGAAGCTTGTCCAATAGGGTCGCATGCTGCGCCATGATCTGCCCGAACAGCGCAAAGGCATGCGACGGATGCTCGCGGATGAACTCACGGAACCGACTGCCGTTCAAATGTAGCGTTTCAGTCTCATCATCGGCCTTGGCATCCGTGACGTAAATCGCTCGATTCTTTGGTGTTGAAGCCAATCCCTCAGATCCGAACGTTCCTCCGGCCGAGGCGACGGCGGGGATAAACCCTCGCCCCGCCTTCACGCGGGTACGGAGTATGACACGGCCCTGGGTAACGACAAATAGCCCCTCTGCTTCGGCGCCACGCTGATAAATGTCGAAGCCTGCCGGCCATATAGCCTTGGCGCCGTACCGACTCGCGACGGCCATCTGTTCGGTGCTTAGCCGGGCTGTCTCGTAGTGCATACGGTTTGTGTGTTGAGTGCATCACCTTATGTCGCAATGTCTGGGCCGTCTGGACTTCTGCTGTCGAGGCGGCTTCATTATGAGGAGAGACAATGGAGCCGACACCGCCGTCTCGGCCGAGTTTTGCGCTGTTGGGCGCCGATGCGTTTTTGGCCGCGCGCCCAGCGACGCCCGTGCAGTTGGCACATGCCTGCACGCGCGGGGGCTATGACGCGGCGATCCCTGCCTCGTGGGGCGATGAGCTGATCGCGGAGCGGTGCATCGAGCGGCTGTCCGAGCGCACGCTGGGTCCCGCCGTCTTCTGTGCCTGTTCATTGGTGCGTGACCGGTTACTCGCGTCAGGTCCCGACCTCGCGCCGTTCATGCTCTCCTTCGTCGCGCCGCCCGTGGCGGCTGCCCGATATCTGCGGCAGCTCTACGCCGGACGGCCCATCGACATCACGTACGTCGGCACGTGTCCGTCCGCCGACGACGAGGCGATCGATCGACAGGTGTCGCCAAAGGCCTTCTTCTCCGAGCTGCGCAATCGAGGCATCATCCTGTCGCAGCAGCCGACGATGTTCAACTCGACGTTCGCGCCGGACCGGCGGCGGTGTCTCTCGCAGCCAGGCGGCCTACCGACGCCGCAACTCCTCGAGCGCCAGAGCCTCCCGCGCGAGTTGGTCGAAGTCGCGGGGTTCGAGTACGCGGCCGAACTGGCCCAGCATCTCATCATGAGCGAGCCGGTCCTGATCGACTTGGCCACTCGCTCGGGATGCGCCTGCAGCGGCGCCGCCGTCGGCGTCCCTCCGACCGAGGCGCACGCCGCCGTCGTCGCCCTCGAGCCACCTCGCTCGGCTCAGCCCATCGTCGACTACGACATCGAAGTGCCGGTCGACCTGCCGATCCCGGTGCCAAGCGCCGACCGCGGCCCGGCGCCACCGGATGATGATCCGCCGCGCAACGATCCGCCGCGAGGCCGCCCGGCCGATCGCACCGAGCGACCTGTGGCCGATCGCACCCAGCGACCCGTGGTCGATACGAGCGATTTCCCGGATTGGCCGGTGGATACTGTCGAGCGTTTCACGCGACCATCGTCGAAGCCGGCCGATACGCATGCTGATGCTCATACTGATACGCATAGGGACGTCGACGTCGAATTCCGTGCGGCGCCAGCTATCGAAGCGAAGCGCGAAGCGCGAGCAGAGCCCAGACTAGAGCTCGCGACGAACTTCGAAAGTCAATTCGATCGTGCGTTCCGCGAAGCGTTCACGTTCGTCCCGATGGCGCTGCCGATCCCGCGTCAGCCGGCGACCGAGACGTTCGACTTCCCGGTATTCGAGCGCGAGGTCCCGTTCGTCGCGACGGTCGAAGCGACCGCCGAGATCGTGCGCCGTCGAATCCATGTGCCGCGCACACGGAGCGCCGCCGGTCGCACACTCCCTCGCGCCTACGTCGCTCGTCGCGCCAGCGCACCGCCGTCGGGCGAGGTCGTCGTTCGCTCGGCTCCTCCCGCGCCAGTCGAACAACAAGCGCCGGCAGCACCAGCGCCAACACCGCCAGTGCCAGTGGGCCGAGTGTCCGCGCCGACGATGCGTTCGGCGGCGACTGTTACACCGCCTCAGCACATGCCCCTCTTCTCAGCCTTCGCGGCCAGCGGCGTGCTCTCGGCCGCAACCGAAGGCGACACGGGCATGACGCGCGAGTCGCTCACGGCGCGCGCCAGGCCCGCGATCGTATCGGTGCCGGACATCCCGGTCCCGCTGCCCCGCAGCGTCGAAACCCCGCGCCCGCGCCGGAAACCGCCAGCGATCCGCCCGCGGGTGATCCGCCAACCTCGCGGACTCTCGCTGATCGGCCACTGGCTCCGCCAGATGCGCCTGCGGCACCTGGCGATGATCCTCGTCGGCCTGCTGACGCTCGCTGTCGGCGTCGCCTTCGCGCTCGGCTACTTGCCGCCCTTGGGAACCGCCACCGGGCCGCTGCAGACTCCGCAGACGGCCCAGACGACAGATCCCGCGCCGTAGCGCTACTTCAGCGCCGCGGTCGCCTCATCGAGCGCCCGCGCCGCCGCGTTGAACCGCGACGCGAGGTCCGCGATCTCCCGATCCACGAGCGCATGATCCCCCGACCGAATCGCCTCGGTCACGGAAGGGAACTGCACGTTCGCGTATCCGTTATCCTCGTCGGCCGCGAAGATGAGATTCCGGAACCACGGCCGCGTGCGCAAACCCTCGGGCCGCGTGAGCGCGCGCTCGACCAACATGAGCGCCTGGTTCACCTTGGCCGAGGGCGCCTTTGACCCCAGCGCGGCGTCACGCGCGGAACCGAACGCCGTCCCCGCCTTCTCGAGCGCGTCGATCGAAGCGAAGATCGGATCGAGCGACACGGACATACCCTTCGCGGACGCGGTCTTCGTGAGCCCCGCGACGTCGGCGCGCATGGTCTTCGCGTACTCGACGTAGTCGTACGGCAACACGTCGGCATTCGCGATGCGCAGCAGCATGGCCGCCGCGATGCGCGCCGCGGCCGCGTGGCGAATGTATCCCGGATCGCCGAACCGGGTCATCCACAGGTAGTCGTCGTACGCCGAGTGGTACACGCCGGTAGCGCCCCCGAATCCCCAGTCCATGATCGGGATGCCGAGGTGGTTGTAGAATCCGGCGAAGTCAGATCCGCCGCCCGGATCGCCGAAGTGCGGCATGGCGGTATCGGACGGGCCGGCCGCCCGCTTCCAGTTCGCCCACACGGTGCCGGTGTCTGGCGCCGGCGACGGAATTTCGTGGAGCACGGACCGTAAGGTCTCGCGGAGCGAAGGCGATCCGGTAGCGCCGAAGTTCGGGCCCGACGCCGCGACGTCGAGGTTCACGTACATGACGGCGCCTTTGAGCAGCCGTAGCGAGTCGTCCTCGACGTACTCCGTGGATCCGATCAGTCCCCACTCCTCGGCGTCCCACGTCGCGAACACGATCGTGCGCTTTGGACGATGGCCGGCCTTCACTTCAGCGGCGACGGCGCGCGCCGCTTCGAGTATGGCGGTCGTTCCACTGATGTTGTCCGCCGTGCCGGGACCCCAGGCATCGCGATGGCCGCCAATGATCACCAGCTCGTCCGGATACGTCGTGCCGCGAATCGTGCCGAACGTGTCCCAGATCGTCTTGAACGCAGCCGTGCCCGTATCCACCGTCACCGCTACGCGAGCCGCGACTGGACCGGGGCCGACGTGGTATCGGAATGGGAGGCCACCTTGCCAAGACGGCGGAAGCTCCGGGTCGCGTGCGAGGCAGAGACCGGAGCCCGCGCACGGGGCGCCCTTATCCTGGATTCCCTTGAGCAGCTCGCCCGCGTTGTGATACGAGATCGGCACGACGGGGATATGCGGGATCGCCATCTGTGACATCGAGAGTCGCTTGGCGCCCGGCGTACTCGGATAGCCCGGCGTCGACGGATCGCCATCGTCGTTCAGGATGCTGCCGCGTTGCACGCCTTGCTCCGGGCGCATCGGGCCGCTCGGGAATACATCGCCCCTCGTGAATCCATCATCGGCGGGATCCGAGTAGATCAAGAGCGCGGCTGCGCCGTGCTTCTCGGCTTCTCGCGCTTTGATGCCTCTGAACGAGTGACCATACCTCGCCAGTACGACTTTGCCCGCGACCGACACGCCGATCGAGTCGAGATGGGCGTAGTCTTCGATCAGGCCATAGTTCACGTATACGACCTGTCCATTCACATCACCCGCGGCGCCGTATCCGTTGAATACCGGGATTTGCGGGTAGGCGCTCGAGGTGCTGTCGCCCGCGACTGGGCCCTCTTCGAGCTTTAATTCGGTGTTGTCCGGCGCTACACGCCACACGTGTACTGACTTGGGATATGGCATGTACACGTCATATGAGCGCACCGACGTCTCCAGGCCATACGATTTCATGCGCGCGATGACATAGTCTCTGGTGCGCGCTTGGGCTTGGGATCCGGCCATGTGTGGCTCATGAGACAGCGTGCGCGAAATCGTGTCGGCGGTCGCCGGCGAGGGCAGCGTGATGACATGGGTTTCTAGCTCGCGCTCCGCGCTCGCATTGGCACCAGTGTAGCCCGTCATCTGTGCCGAGAGCGGCATTGCGACCAACAGCAGTAGGCCGGGTGTGAGCAGATTACGCGTGCATCGCATCGCGCACCCCCGTGATCACGAATTGGACCGCCACCGCGGCCAGAAGAAGTCCCATGAGACGCGTAAGAATGCGAATGCCGGTCCGGCCGAGCCGAGCCATCAGACGATCTCCAAGACGGAGTGAGAGCCAACACGCGAAGGAAGTCAGTACGATCGAGCCATACACGACGACGGCTTGGGACGGACCCCGGGCCTGCCCGGCGAGCACCATCACCGTCGAGATGGCGCCCGGACCCGCCAGCATTGGCATGGCGAGCGGCGTGAGCGCGACATCGTCCTTCTCCTGTCCCTCGACGATCTCGGCGGGCGTTTCCTGGGTCGTGCGTTGTCCGCGCAGCATGTCCATCGCGACGAGCCACAGAATGAAGCCGCCCGCGATCCGGAACGCGGGAAGGGTGATGCCGAAGAGCTCGAAGATGTAACGTCCGGCGGCCGCGAAAACGCTGAGGAGTACGGCCGCGGCCACGCAGGCCCTGAAGGCGGTGCGCGCGCGTTCTTCCGCCGTGTCGCCGCTCGTGATCACGAGATAGGTCGGGATCACGGCGATCGGGTCGACGATAAATAGGACCGACGCGAATGTGATAAAAGCGAACTGGAAGTACTCGCGCACGCGCGAAGTCTACTAGTCAGAGCCAGTTATTCGTATCGGAGCGGTGATTCGCACCCGCAGGGGGTGGTTTGTACTCGCCGGAGGAGGCTATTCGTACTCGGCCAGTGCCGTTTCGATCGCCTCTCTCAAACGATCGGCCCGATCTGGTCCGTCGGGGATGTTGGCGACGAGACGCGTGAATTGCCGAACCATTTCGTCAGCGACGAACGATGGAGTCTTGCTGGCGACGCCAAAAGAATCCAAAGCGTGATCGGCGAGCAAGCGAAGCGAGGCGAGCGTGACGGGGTCGATCCCCTTCAAAACCGCGATGTCGCGGGGCACAGGCGCAGGCGTGCGCCGCCGGTTCCGTCGAGGCGCGTCGACCAGCTCGCGCAGGGTCGCGAGCCGCATGATGAAGGCACCCGCGGTGTGCTCGCGGGCATCGCTGATGACGCCGTATCGCCGAAGCACGGGAATGAGCCGGACGATGGCCTCGCGGATGACCGGCACGCCGTCCTCGCTGCCCTTACCGCGCCCGGTAATGACCAGCACCTCTTCGCCCGCCACGCTCACCTGCCGCTCGCGTAGCCAGGCCTCGGCGCGCCGCGCGGCATCCTCCCCGGTCGGACCGTCGCGCAAATTCAGGGTGCGCGAGGGTCCGAATCGGGCCTCGTCAAAGGCGCGAAGGAGATTATCGTCCGGCGGCGGCGACAACGGTGGGACGATGCGGCGCGGACAACGCTTCCCACAGGACGTGGCCGTCGAGCTTTTCCGTCGGCTTCGCGCCCACGACGTTCGCGAGCGTCGGCGCCATATCGACGGTGCGAACGACAGTCGTGTACTTCCCAGGCTTGAACGCCGGGCCGTAGAAGAGCACCGGGACCCAGGCGTCGTAGTCGTACACGGATCCGTGGGACGCCGAGCCACCGGGCTCGCCCCAGTACCAGTACGGCTTGAGCGTCACGACGAGCTCCGGCGCGACGTCGTCCGGGAACATGTGGAACCAGCGACGCGCGACGAAATCGTGAATCGTGTCCTTTTGCGCGAGCGTTTTCACCACATCGATTCGAGCGACGCCGGGGACGGCCTTGACCTCGGTCGTGAAGACCCGCTCGAGGGAATCTGGGCTGACGCCACCAGCGCTGAGCTTGTCGCGGTCGACGTAGAGACACCCCTCGGAGAATCGCCACGCGGTGGTATCGATGCCCTTTCTTCCAACGGCTTGCCTGATGTACTCGAAAAAGCCGGAGACGTTGACGTAGCCGGCGCCCTTGTTCGGATAGCGCCCCGAATGCACCTCGGGATACGGCGCGACGCCATGGTCCGCGGTCAGCGCGATGACGACGCGGGACGAGTCGCGCATCGCGTACAGCGAATCCAGGAAGGCGCCGAGGTACTGGTCGAGGCGCACGATCTGGTCGTGCAGCTCTTTGGAGTCCGGACCGTACCGGTGCCCAACGGCGTCGGTGGACGACAGTGAGATCGCGAGCAGGTCCGGCACTGGCCCTTCGCCGAGCTTCATTGCGCGCACTCCGGCGAGCGCGACTTCGAGTGTCAGCTGATCCATCATCGGCGTCTGCTGCAATGCCCGCATGACCGTCGAGTCGCGCGGCAGTTTGTGCGGGAAGACGTAGTCTTTGCCGCCGCTCTCGGTCGCGACAGTGTCGGGCTCGGGATACGCGCTGTCCGGGAGAAGCGGCTTCCACGAGGTCCCGGCGAATGACAGCGGCAGACGCTTCGCGTTGAAGTCGGAGAGCCAGGTGGGCAGCGTGTCCGAGTAGTACGTGCTCGTCGTGAAGTTGCCGTTCGCGACGAACCAGACGGCGGTCTGATGCGCGCGTCCGATCGGCAGGATGGCCGCGCGATCTTTGCGCGAGACCGAGAGCGCGCGCGAGCGCCAGTCTTTGACGCGCATCCAGTCGATCAGCGTCGACCCGCGGAAACGAAACGGTGACGCGCCGGTGTCGTTCATCGCGACGAGCGGCGTCTCGACATCGAGCACGCCGGCGCTGTTGGTAACGATTCCCGTGTGCCGCGGGAATCGGCCCGACAATACCGTCGAATGTCCGGGCGCCGTCTCTGTTATCGCGTGATCCTGGTACGCGCGCGTGAAGAACGCGCCGTGGCGGTAGAGTCGGCCGAGTCCGCCGTCGAGCTGTGGCAGGAAGCGCTGGAAGTAATCCGAGCGCATCTGGTCCACCGTTAGGAATACCACGAGCGTCGGCGGCGGCGGCGTTTTGCTCGGTGTTTGTGCAACAACGGCGAGCGGAAGCGTCATCGCCGCGAGAGACAGTGAGAGTCGAGTCACGCCAGCTAAGCTAGCGCCCCACAGGAGTGGCGCGTATCCGCTTTGCAACAATGACGGCGGCGGAGCCGCACAATGTCTACACGGGGTGACACGGAGCGTATTCGAACCGAAACACTGGGCCGACAGCGAGCCCGTAAGTCGTTGATCTATAAGCACGACGCAACGGCACTCCAACTGCGAACGTATGTCCATAGCCCCCCGGTCGGAGGACCGATGTTTCGCAAGACGTTGTCGTTCGCACTCCCGCTGATCGTCTCGACGATCGCGACCTCGACGCTATCAGCGCAATGGGTCGAGCGCCCCTACTATCGCGTTCCAGCCTCGACGCTGCCCGCATTTCAGATCTCGCCGTACGTCGGCTACATGGACTTCGGCCATTACATTGGCAACGGTTCTGGCGTAGGCCCGTTCGGCCAGAATCAAGAGCTGCCGAATGGCCCGATCTATGGCGGCGAAGTGTCGCTGTCCCTGACCCGATATGTCGCCGTTTACGGCGAGCTCGGGTATGCGACATCGACCCAACGTGTGACGCCGTACGGTACTGCCAGTGTCTTCTCTGGTAATACCTCAGCCGTCTGGCTGTATGACGGCGGGTTACAACTCATGGCGCCGTTTCGGGCGGAGGATCGTCACTGGTTGGTGCCATTTGTGCAAGTAGGTGCCGGCGGGATGGACTATCGGTTGTATGACTACACAACGAACGGAACCAATCACGACGCGCGTTTTGCTTGGAATGGTGGCGTGGGCTTTGATTACCATTTCACGCGCCAAGTCGGGCTCCGTCTGATGGCAAAGGATTACATCGCGATGTTCAACGTGCCGCGGACGGTGGTGGTTGCCGCGCCGGGTGGAGGCACGATGACGCAGCAGATCAAGGCGCAGGACAATAACAACAACTACGCTTTTACCGCGGGTTTGAACATTGGATTCTGAGCCCCAACGCCCAGCGCTCGAACGGTGGCTCGCTCTCATGAGCGACCAGGAACCGCGGCGCTTGTTACGCGAGTGCGTGGATCGCTACCGTCGGCGGCCGTATGCCGAGCTCCGGCGGGCGTGTGGAGACGACCCGGCGACGCTCGACGTCGCCGGGCGCTCCGGCGCCCACTACCGAATCATGGTGCATGTCGTGCCGGACGGGAGCGACGCGCGACGCGGCGCCCTCCGAGTGATTGCCCGGATGAGCGGCGACGCGTCGCTCGAGCGGCTACGCGACGAGTTTACGGTCGCGCCGAAGGCCGGCGCCGGCGTCTAGCGGTTTCGCGACGCAGATCTCGTCGCACGCCATCCGCCTCGGGCACGCCAAACAGTCCCGGCAGATCTTTTCCGGAAACCGCGCGCGATCGACGACCTCGTAGTCCATCGACTCAAAAAACCCGGTCGTCAGGGTCAACGCGAACACCTGGGTGACGCCGCGCGCGGCGCCGAGGGCTTCCACGCGCTCGACAAGCTGGCGGCCGATGCCTAAGCCATGGGCGCGACGCGCGACCGCCACTGATGCCACCTCAGCCAGGGACGGCGCGTACTCGCGGAGCGCGGCGCATCCGAGGAGCCGGCCATGCCGATCCGTGGCGACGACGAAGTCCTCGATCGCCAGGGAGATCGCGTCCGCGGTCTTGGGCAGCATGACCCGGTCGGCCGCATAGCCGTCAATGAGCGCGGCAATGTTGTTGACGTCGGATTGACGCCCACGCCGATAGATCACGTCGTTCATGAGAATGATGCCTCGAGCCGCTGGAGCCCGTCGATCAGCTCGTCCCGGCCAATGGTCAACGGGGGAAGCAGGCGAACCGTATGTTCGCCCGCCGACAGCACCAGCAACCCACGCTCCCGCGCGCGCTCGATGATCCCCGCCGCGGGCTGCACCGTATCGATGCCCCACATGAGCCCCACGCCACGCACCGCACGAATGTCGGAGCGGCGCTGCTGCATATCGTTGAGCGCGTTCTCGAGCCACACACCGTGTGAGCGCACTGAGGCGAGCAACGTCTGGTCGCTGATCCGCTCGACGACATAGCGCGCCACCGCGGCGACGAATGGGCCGCCGCCGAACGTCGTACCGTGATCACCGGGCTGGACGGCGCATGCGATCTCGCTCGAGACGAGCACCGCGCCCATGGGTAAGCCGCCCGCCATCGGCTTCGCGAGTGTCATGAGATCCGGTGTGATCCCCGAGCGTTCGTGCGCGAACAGCCATCCCGTGCGCCCGAGTCCGCACTGAATCTCGTCCAGGATGAGCGCGATCTTCCGCTCGCGCGTGAGCGCGCGGACCTCGCGCAGGAACCCGGGATCGAGCACGCGCACGCCGCCCTCGCCCTGCACCGGCTCCAGGATGACGGCCGCCACCGTCTCCGCCTCCAGCATGGCTTCTAGCTCGTGCAAGTCACGCTCGGCGATCGTGATGCCTCCGGCCAGCGGCCGGTATGGCAACCGATACTGTGGCCGATCCGTCGCGGCCAGCGACGCGAACAGCCGGCCGTGGAACGCGCCGCGCAGCGCGACGATCTCGTGCTTCGGCGCGCCGCCGACGAGTCGCGCCCAGCGTCGGGCGAACTTGAATGCGCCTTCGTTCGCCTCGGCGCCCGAGTTGCAGAAAAAGACGCGGTCCGCGAACGAATGCTCGACGAACCAGCGCGCCAGCGACTCGCCCGGTTCGGTGCGATACAGGTTCGACACGTGGATGAGGCCATCCGCGGCGGCGTGCATCGCCTCGCGCAGGCCCTCATCGCCATACCCCAATGCGTTGACCGAGATGCCGCTCCCGAAATCGAGATAGGCACGGCCTTCGTCATCGAATAGCTCGACGCCTTCGCCCCGCACCAGGCGCATGGGCGCCCGTTTGTACGTCGCGAGGATCGCGTCACCCGTTGCTACATATGCGCTCGTCACGCCAGCACTCCTGGGACGACCGTCGTCCCTACGTCTTCGTGAGCCAGCATGGTGAGGTCTCCAATTCGGACCCTTCCCACCCCACTGTCGCCTGCATTCAAAGCCGCGGTCATTTTCGCCTGCATTCCACCAGTTACCGCTCCCGGCAGCACGCCGGGCACGTCCGACACGAACAGCAACTCATCCGCGCCAAGCGCAATGGCGATCGCCGACGCGGCGTCATCGCCATTGATGTTGAGCCCACTCGCGAGCGGCGACACGACTGGCAAGAAGCCACCAACCAGTAGATGCCGTAGCACCGTGACGCGCACGGCGCGCACGGTGCCAACGGCGCCGAGTGCGCCATCGTCGGCCACGACGGCTGAGAGCAATGCCGCGTCCTCGCCCGACAGGCCGATCGCATCGGCGCCGGCCGACACGAGCGCGGATACCAACCGCTTATTGGAAAGGCCTGACAGCGCCATGCGCAGGCGATCGATGTCCTCTGGCGCTGTCACGCGCTTTCCGTTCACGAACTGTGGTTCTACTCCCGCGGCACGTTGCAACGCCGACACTTCGTCGCCGCCGCCATGCACAATCACCAGCTCTCCAGGCATGGATCGCCAGAGCGTCGCGATGGCATGGCCGAGGCGCGGGTCGGTCTGGGCGCGTCCCCCAATCTTGATCACTTTCATTGGGGGAGCCCCATCGTTTCTTCGAGGCCTAAGATCAGGTTGGCGTTTTGCATCGCCTGACCCGCCGCGCCTTTAAGCAGGTTGTCGATAGCGACGTTGACGATCACGACCGGCTGGCGCACGCCATCGACGGGCGTGACTGAGATCGCGGCCGTGTTGCGATGCGTCACGTCGCGCAGCGATGGGCAGCGGCCGAGTACCTCGACGAATGGCTCGCCGGCGTAGTAGGCCGCGAACATGGCGGTCGCGTCATCGAGCCGATCGATGACCGGCACGGTGATCGTCGCCAGGATGCCGCGTGCGACGGGCAGCAGGTGTGGCGTGAAGACGAGATCCAGGTCGCCGCCCAGCGCGGATACGGCGGCGCGCATTTCATCCAAGTGCCGGTGCGTGTTGCCGACCGCATAGGCCCGATAGTCCTCGGTCACTTCGGCGAACAGCATGTCGCGGCGCGGCGAGTTGCCCGCGCCGGTGACGCCGCTCGCGGCATCGGCCGTGACGATCGCGCGTGGTGTGACGACGCCGTTGGCGACGAGTGGGGCCAGGCCGAGGAGGATGGATGTGGCGTAGCATCCCGGATTCGCGACCAGACTCGCGTTGCCCACGGCCCAGCGGGTCGGGGGTCCGAGCTCTGGCAGCCCATAGGGCGCGGTGGCCCGATAGTCGGCCGAGAGATCGACGACTTTGGCGCCGGCGGCCCGGGCGCGTTCGACGTATGGCGCCGAGGCGCCGTGCGGGAGCGCGCTAAAGACCAGCGCGGCGTCGCCGAACGGAGCGTCATCGGTCGCGACGAACGTCAGGGCGCGGCCGCCGAGGCGGACGCATTCCCCCTGGCGCTCGTTCGCCGCCGCGAACGCGAGGGTGAGCGCGGGATGCCGTGCGGCGATCGCGCAGAGCTCACGCCCGGCGTAGCCACTGGCCCCAAGCACACCCACGGGATACTTATGCATCATATATGCATAATCATTCATCGGGTCTCCGTCAAGAAACGGGAAACAAAAAAGCCGCCCGGCGTGTCGCGGGGCGGCTCGTGCAGCGGGATCGGCGAACGACGTTAGGTCGTCAGGTCACACCCTCCCAGACAGCACGCACCCCCGCCGCGAACGGTCGCGGCGTGGTCGGGCGCGGGCTGGGCACTGGGTGACGGTGCATGTATGGTAGGTATAGCTAAAACGCGACGAAAGTCAACGGAGGGAGCGGGTGGCGAATAAACGGGAGCGGCAGGCGACGATCCTCGAGCTCATCGCGGCGGAGCCGGTCGCGAGTCAGGAGGATCTGCGCGCGCTCCTCCGCCAGCGCGGCTGGTCCGTCACGCAATCCACATTGTCTCGCGACATCCAGGAACTGCGGTTGGCCCGCGTTTCCACCGGCGAGGGCACGCGCTACCAGCGCGCCGACGCCGCCACCGCGGCCCGCGAGCGGCGCGCGCTCGACGCGCTCTTGCCCCAACTGCTGCGTACCGTCGACGGCGTGCGCGAGTTTTTGGTCGTGAAGACCGAGCCCGGCGGCGCCCAACCCGTCGCCGAGGCGATCGACCGGGAGCCCGACGCGGGGGTCCTCGGCACCATCGCTGGGGAGAATACGGTTTTGGTGATCTGCCGCTCTTCGGACGCTCGCGAGCGTTTGGCTCGCCGTCTTACGACACAAATGGGCTGACGATCGGATCTAAGCTCGCTTCGCTTCGCTCGGCACCTTGAGTCTCTATCGCCGAGTGTCTATCGCCAAGAGAGAGACATACGACGCTTAGTCGATTGGGAGACTGCCCGGGAAAACACCGAGCGAAGCGAAGGTGTTGACGTGAGTGATGCATGTGATTAATTATGCAGAGTTGACGCATGTATTCCCATTCTCGCGGACTCTGCCCAAATGCCCAGCTCCATTGTCCTCGCCTATTCCGGCGGACTCGACACTTCGGTCATTGTCCCTTGGCTCAAGGAACACTATCCAGGCGCGCGCGTCACGTGCGTCGCGGCTGACATTGGTCAAGGCGAAGCCGACCTCGCCGGCGTGCGCGAAAAAGCGCTCGCCTCGGGCGCCGATGCGTGCTACGTCGAAGACCTGAAGCGCGAGTTCGTCGAAGACTTCATCTGGCCCACGCTGCGCGCGGGCGCGGTCTATGGCCGGAAGTATCTGCTTGGCACGTCCATGGCGCGCCCGCTGATCGCGCGCCGGCAGGTCGAGATCGCCCGGACCATCGGGGCCGATGCGCTGGCGCACGGCTGCACGGGTAAGGGGAACGACCAGGTGCGCTTTGAGCTGACGTATGCGGCGTTCGCGCCGGATCTCCAGGTGATCGCGCCCTGGCGCGAGTGGGATATCCGGAGCCGCGAGGACGCCATCGCGTACGCGAAGCGTCATGGGGTGCCCGTGACCGCCACGGTCGAGAAGATCTATTCGCGCGACAGCAACCTGTGGCACTTGTCGCACGAGGGCGGTGGCCTCGAGAACCCGGACTGGGTTCCGACCGCCGACGTGTTCCAACTCACCGCTGACCCGCTCTCGGCCCCCGACGAGCCGGACGATGTCACGATCGACTTCGAGTCGGGCACGCCCGTCGCGGTGAACGGCCGCGTGTTGGACGCCGTGTCGCTCGTGGCGACCCTCAACGCAATCGGCGCGCGTCACGGGATCGGCCGCATCGATCTCGTCGAGGACCGCCTCGTTGGCATGAAGTCGCGCGGCGTCTACGAGACCCCAGGCGGCACGCTGCTCTACGCGGCCCACAGTGAGCTGGAGCAACTGACGCTGGATCGTCGCACGCTCGGCTCAAAGGACGTGATCGCGCCGAGGTATGCGGATCTCGTGTATGAGGGCCGCTGGTGGACCACGGAGCGCGAGGCCTACGATGCGTTCGTGAACGTCACGCAGGCGAACGTCAGCGGATCCATCACGCTCCGACTGTATAAGGGTTCGGTGACCGTCGCCGGCCGCCAGAGCGACAACGCGCTCTACGATGAGCGCTTCGTCACGTTCGGCGAAGACGA
>DASRDS010000289.1:0-11956 GCA_035652495.1 Gemmatimonadaceae bacterium | reverse complement strand
CTCGTCGTCGGCTGCCACCCATGCGGCTTCAGCGGCCGCCCGTACGCGAATGACCCACCATACGCGGGCGCCTTGGTGTGCTCCAAGAAATCCTGCAAGAGATAGACGGCAAGGTTGAGGTAGTAGTTGTCCTCGTCGCCGCAGAAGATGTGGAGCTTGCCGACCAAGTCCGGTCCGACCTTCGACCAGTTCTGGTCGAGGTAGTACCGGATGTCGTAATGATCGCGCCAATACATCGCGACATCGCGATTAATCACGCCAGTGCTGTCATTCCAGATCGGAGCAGGATACCCATCCTTGTCTGTCGGCCCAAACACCGCCTCCCAGATGGCGAAATTCTCGCCGCCACGCCGGCGGCTGCCTCGCGTGTTGTTGAGTTGGTTCTCTTCGTGCAACTGCACGACGACCTGCCCGTCGACCAGCCGCTCGGAGGGTCGCGGCTGGGTGATGAACTCGTTACGGTGGATCCAGAACGCGTTCGTGTCACTATAAATGTTGACCTGCTCGTAGCGCCGGAAATCGACCGGGTCGGGGTAGAAAACCCAAGTCCCGCCGTAGAACTGCGGATAATAGACCTGAAGCGCGAGCGCTTCCCATCCGCCGGTCGAGCCGCCGGTCAGCACGCGCGCGTATGGTTGGCGGATCACGCGATAGTGCGTCTCGAGGTATGGGATGAGCTCCTGCATGATCGCATCGCCGTAAGGGCCATTGTTGGCCGAGTTCACGGCATACGAGTCGTCGTAGTAGGGCGACGGATGCAGGATGCGGAACGCGACCATCTGCGGAAACCCATCGCTCAGCCACGACTTCGCGAACTCGGCGCCAGACTCCCGCGCCGAGCCTTGCATGCGACGCGCGCGGCGGGCGGCGGATTCGGTCTCCTCGAGTGTGAAGCCGAACGGCGCTTGCAGCGAGAAATGCCCCTGCTCCCAGATCGCGGGATATTTCTCGCTCGGATGTTCGTCATACCCCTTCGGCAGTAGCACAACAGCGCCGAGGTAAATCGGATGCCCCCACCATTTCGTGAGGATCTGACTCTGAATCTTCACGTACTTCACGTACTTGGAGTCAGCCGGCACCGTCACGGTCGGCAATACGCGCGACACCTCGAAGTGCGCCGTCACCTCGCCGTTCGCCCCAACGTGCACGCGTTGGACCGCGCTCACAAGCGTCCCGGGCGCGCGATTAAACTGCTGCCCTTCCCACTCATCCATGTGCGCCCAGATGGTATGCCCATCGGCACGCACAAACTTCGTGTACACGCTGACAATCGCCTGCGCGTAGTAGTCACCCTCCGGCAGGGATGTCATCGACTGCAGCGGATACCCCTGCGAGTGCTCGTCGATCACGCTCGCCGTCCCCGGCGCCATCTGATCGATGTCCTGCCCGAAGAACGGCACACTGACCATGCCGCCCGCCTGCAATCGCGGCTCTTCGGTCGTGTCATGGGAGAAGAACACAAACGCGCGTCCAGTAATCGGCTCGGCGTGGATGTTCGCGGGGACCACGACTTCGACGCGTGGCGTCGTCGTGACCAGGAGAGCAGTCAGAGCAAGTAGCATCGGCATGGCTGTATAATGCGGAAGGTGACGCTTTCGCGTCAGAGTGAAACGGACGGCTATTCCGGGATGATGGCCCCATAGCGGGCGGAGTTCACCTTTCCCCAAGTCGCCAACTCGTCGAGGGCGCGTCGCAGCGTTTGCCCAAAGTCGGAGAGCGCGTACGCCCCATCGATGCGCGAGACGATGCCGTCGCGCTCGAGTTGGCGCAACTGGGTCGTCAGCACCTTGTGCGTGATACCCGACATGGCGCGCTGCAGATCGTTGAAGTGCCGCGGGCCATCGTGCAGCTGCCAAAGGATGCCGGGCTTCCACTTGCCGCCAATGACGGCCAGCGTCAACTCAACGGGACAGTTGAAGGAGGTTTCCACGAGTTACCTGCGGGTGCGTTGATTCGAGATGTGACGCCGTTTTCCGTTCGCCCATGCGAATCATGGCGATTGATCGATTCAAGCCGGGCGTGACGATCGAGACCGTTCGGCCATTCTTGCCGGAAGAGGTCGCCAACGTGTGGCGCCTCTGGAAGGCTGGCATTGTTCGTGAGAACTACGCCCGCGCCGATGAATATGGCGTAGTGATCGTGTTCGAGGCGGACTCGGTGGAGACGGTGAAGCGGTATACCGACGACTTCCCGTTGACGCGCGCCGGGCTCATTGAGTGGGAGCTCGTCGCGCTGCAAGTTCCGTTGCCGTTGGAGGCGCTGTTCGACCCTAAAGTCGACATCGGCGAACCGTACGACCGGACGATATCCAAGGTGCCATGAAGCGAGCTTACGGACTCGACATCCCGTCATCACTCGAAGACGCCTGCGCCCCGAACCGCACCGCGGTCCTCGTCTACGACATGCAGGTCGGCATCGTCCCACAGATCCCGACGGGCCACGAGATCGCGGCCCAGGTCGCGCGCGTGCTCGCGGCGGCTCGGGCCGGCGGGTATCGCGTATACTTCACGCGGCACATGACGCTGCCGAACGCGGTGGCCGGTGTGTCGCAACTACGCACGGCGATGGCGTGGCAGCGCGTCGACGACCCCACGCGGATCGTGCCGCGCTTCCTGCGCGATGCACCGGCGTGGCAAATCGTGCCAGACCTCGCGCCGACGTCGGACGAAGCCGTGTTCGACAAGCTCACGATGTCAGCGTTCGAGGGCACGCCACTCGACTTCGCGCTGCGCGACTGCGGGATCAACTCGTTCGTGATCGTGGGCATCGCCCTCGAAATCGGCATCGAGCCCACGGTCCGTCACGCGACGGACCTCGGCTACCTCCCGATCGTCCCGCGCGATGCGTGCGGCTACCGCGACCAGGCCGCGGCGGATCGCGCGATGGCCGGATTCGCGTTCGCGGGCGATTCGATCGTGACGGACGTGGAGACCGTCACACAGATCATGGCGCGCGGACGACGGTCTCGTCATAGTTGAGCCCGCATAGGCTCCCAATTTGGCAAGTAAATAGAGCAAATCGACATGCGCATCCTTTTCAGCGGAGAAACCTTCCCGTCGGCTCGCTCGATGATCGCCCAACGACTGTCAGGCGATCACTTCGACGTGTGGCGCGATCGCCAAGTCATTCCGCAAATGACCGACCTCGACGTGCTCGTGCCGATGATGTTCAGGATCGATGCAGCGATCATGGATGCGCTCAAGCCGCGAATCATTCAGCAAGTCGGCTCCGGCCTCGAGGGCGTCGACCTAGCGGCTGCCCGCGAACGCCAGATTCCAGTCGCCGCGCTCCCGGCGCACGGAGCAAACGCGGATTCCGTCGCCGAGCATGTGTTGATGCTCATGCTCGCCCTACTCCGCGAGCTGCCGCTGGCGCAATCAAACATTCGCGCCGGCGTACTCGGCGCGCCCCAAGGCCGCATGCTCTCCGGCCGCACCGCCTGCCTCTGGGGACTCGGCGCCACCGCGCTCTCACTCGCGCGGCGCCTGCGCCCACTCGGCGTCACGGTCCTCGGAATCACCCGCGATCCGCACGCGGCAAAGATCGAGGAGTATGGCCTCGAGTCCGTGTACGCCACCTCGGATAGCGCCGCCTGTCTCGCGCGAACCGATTTCCTCATCCCATGCGTCCGACTGAGCGACGCAACGCGCGGTATCATCAACCCCAAGGTCTTCGCGTCACTCCCAAAAGGCGCCTATTTCGTGAACGCCGCGCGCGGACCGCTCGTCGACTACCAGGCGCTCTACGATGCGCTCGCCAGCGGCCGCCTGGCCGGCGCGGCCTTGGACGTCTTCTGGACCGAGCCGATCGCGCCAACTGATCCGATCCTCGCGCTGCCGAACGTCATCGCGACGCCGCACATCGCCGGCGTCACCGACCGCTCCTACGCCGAGATCGTCGACGGATTCGTCGCGAACATCGAGCGCTTCCGCCGCGGCGAGCCGCTCCTCAATCGCTCGGCATAGCGGCCGCGTCGACTGACCGTAGATTGACGGCCATGCGACAACCTTTTGCCATCGCGAGCTTTGCGCTCGCTGGCCTGGCGTCGGCGCAGTCGGCGCGCGTGGACAGCACGGTCGCGCGATTCATGGAGAAGAACCAGGTCCCGGGCATCGCCGTCGCGGTCGTGCTCCATGGCGACCCGGCGTGGGCCAAGGGCTACGGCATGGCGGATCTCGAGAACAGCGTGCCGGTGACGGCCCATACGCTGTTTCGCCTCGGGTCGATCTCGAAGCCGATCACCGCGACCGCCGCGATGCAGCTGTGGGAGCGCGGCAAGCTCGATCTCGACGCCCCGATCCAGCGCTACTGTCCGAGCTTCCCCGAGAAGCCGTGGCCGATTACGACTCGCGAGCTCCTCGGCCACCTGGGCGGCATTCGCCACTACAAGTCGAACTCGCAGGATGACCCCGAAACAGGCAACACCAAGCACTTCGCCGACGGGATCGCGGCCGGCATCGCGTTCTTCGCGAACGACACGCTCGTCGCGAAACCGGGCACGCGGTACAACTACTCGACCATGGGCTACACGCTGGTCGGCTGCGCCGTCGCCGCCGCCGGGGGCGCGAGTTACCGGGAAGTCGTCCATGAAAATGTGTTTCTCCCAGCGGGGATGACCGAGACGGTCGTCGACGATCGCCTGGCGATCATTCGGCATCGCACGCGTTTCTACCATAAGGATTCGACCGGCACGGTTCTGAACGCGGACTTTCTCGACGCCAGCTACAAGGTGCCGGGCGGCGGCTGGCTCTCGTCCGCCACCGATCTCGCCCGCTTCGAGTCCGCGCTCTTCCACGACAAGCTGATGCGTCGGTCGACACGCACGCTCATGTGGACGGCGCAGCGCACCGCGAGCGACTCGAGCACCGGCTATGGTCTCGGCTGGGGCATCGACGACCGAGAGTGCGCGCACTGCGTTGGGCACACCGGTGGCCAGCAGGGAACCAGCACAGTTGTCCTACTCGACCCGACTCGCGAGTCGGGTGTCGTAATTCTCGCCAACATGGATGGCGTGAACGTCTTCGCGCTCGCCGCCGATCTCGGGAAGGCATTGGGACTACCTGTCCCCTAGTGCGTGAGCGCCCCGCGCTCTCGTGCTAGGTTTGCGTACATGCTACATACCCTGCCTTGGTGGGGCGCGCTGCTGGTCGGTCTCTGGATCGCGAGCAACGCGATCGGCGCGTACACCAGTGGCTGGTCAGCGCTCGCGAGGCGCTTTCAGTCGGGCTCTCAGCCGGAGGGCCCGCGACTCACGCACCAGGTCGTGCGCGTCGGATCCGTGCGCGAGAGTCGGAGCACCGTCATGATTCCGACCGCGGCGGGCCTCTATCTCCACAGCCATCCGCTCATGTTCTTCCGCCCGCCGCTGCTCATTCCGTGGTCGTTGATCCGCTACGCGGGCGGGCAGGACTTCCTCTGGATGCGCACGCGCGTGCTCGATCTCGACGGCGTGACCACGATCGGCGTGCGGGACAACGCCTTTCGTGAGATCACGCCGTATCTCAACGACGCGCAACAGGCCGTGACGGGAATGGCGTCTTAGCCGCCCACGAGTTTTCGCATCGCATTCGACGTCGCGTTGAGGCACGCCTCGACGGTCTCCGGCGTATGATCCCCCATATGCCCGATGCGGAACGTCGTGTCCTTGAGCTTTCCGTAGCCCGCACCGAGCGTGATGCCGGACTTGGCGACGGCCTTCACCACGGCGTCGGCGGCCAGGCCGTCCGGTAGCTTGATCGCCGTCACCGTCGGCGAGCGATGGCCGGCGGGTGCAAAGGGACGTACAGCGATGCCGGTGCGCCCGAGGTCGTCGGCCCAAGCGTAGGTCATGGCGGCCATCTCGGCATGCCGCGCCCACGCGGCCTCGATGCCTTCCTCGACGATGCAGTCGAGTTGCGAGGCGAGGGCGTAGTAGAGAGAGATCGCCGGTGTGTTCGGCGCCTCGCCCTTCGCGGCACCGGACGCAAACTCGGCGAGATCGAAGTAGGCGCCGCGAGCGGTGCGGTCCCCGTTCGCAAGAAAACGTTCGGAGGCGACGCCGAAGGCTAGGCCTGGCGGTAAGGCAAGCGCTTTCTGAGACCCGGTGAAGACGAAATCCAGGCCCCACTCGTCGAAACGAACCTCGGCGCCGCGGATGCCGCTGACGCTGTCGATCACGCAGACGGCGCCCGCGCTGTGGGCGGCGTCGGAGATCGCGCGGATGTCGTTGAGCGCGCTCGTGGACGTTTCCGAGTGGACGACGGCGACGACCGTGTGACCGCCGGCCTTGACGCGAGCGGCGACCGTGGCCGGGTCGTGGACCTCGCCCCAGACGACCTCGTAGCGCTCGGCCTTGCGACCGCACTTCTCGGCGAGCAACGAGAAGCGGTCCGAGAACGCGCCGTTGACGCAGGCGAGAACGCTGCCCGACGGCGAGTTGCGGATCGCGGCTTCCATCAGGCCCGTCGCCGAGCACGTGGCGATAAAGACTGGGCGCTCCGTGACGAAGACCTCGCGCAGACCCTTTTGGCAGCGCGCGAATAGAGCGCTGAACGCCGAGCCCCGGTGCGAGATCATCGGCTGGGTCATCGCCTGAAGGATTTCCGGACGGACCTCGGTCGGGCCCGGAACGAAGAAAGTACCGAAGGTCATAGGACTAATGGGGGTAGCTCGGCGAACCGAGTGATGACATAGTCAGCGACGGCGACGACAGACTCTCGGCGCGCGACGCCGGTGAAGGCGGCGAAGGCGTCGACGCAAGGCTTGAGCTCGGCGTCGGTGCTGCCATCGCCTACAGCAAGGACTGGGGCCGGGAGGCCCAGGGTTCGTGCGATGCGCGGTTTGCCGCCGGCACAGGCGAGCGGCGACATCGGGTCGAAACTCTCATACGCGCCATCGGCGGCGAATCGGATCTCTACCGCGTGCACATCGGCCGCGGCGAATCCCAACTCGGCCGCGAACGGCACGATGGCGTCGCGCAGTCCACCACTGACCAACACGACGCGTACACCCGCCGCGCGCAGCGCACGAATCGCCTCCACGGCACCGGGCAGCACGCCCGTCGCGTAAGCACCGGCAAGCGCGGCGAGATCCGATCGAGAGGGACGGACCAGGGAGAGGCGCTTGGCGTAGACCGCATCGAGCGGCAAGGCACCCGTCATCGCATCCTGCGTCATCGCGTCGACCGCGGCGGTGACATCAGGACCCCGACGAGTGGCTAACCACGCGATGCCCTCCACGTCCGTCAACGTTGAGTCGACGTCCAGGATGATCGACGCGAACCGCAAGACCGCGACCAGTTACTCGGCCGGCAGTTCGACGACCGTCACCGCATGGACGTCGGGCAACGCGAGCAGCGCGGACCGGACCTGCTCGTCCACGTGACCGTCGACCGTGATCGCCGCCAACGCCGCACCACCCTGCGCCAACCGCGCCTGATGATACTCGGCGATGTTGACATGCGCGGCACCAAGCACCGTGCCGACATGGCCGATGACGCCCGGCACGTCGCGGTTCGAGAGGATGAGGAGCGAGCCGCGCGGATAGATGTCGACGCGGAATGCCCCGATACGCGTGATTCGCGGGGCGGCCGCGGGATGCGCTGAACCGGTGACGGTGATCTCCTCACTCCCGCTCGACACTCGCACGCTCAGCGAGTACGCGGCCGCACCGTTTTCAGCCGGCGCGCTCTCGGTCGCGGAGAGCGCGATACCGCGACCGACCGCGAGCGCTCGCGCGTTGATCAGACTGAGCCGCTCGTTCGAGAGGACGGGCGCGAGCACACCGTGCGCCGCGGCCGCGAGCAGCGCGTCGCGCGCACCCGACAACGCTTCGCCCGGCGTCACCTCGACCCGATCAATGGCGCGCGCTTCCCGCGTCGCCAACAACCCGCGAGCGATCGCGGCCAGCTGACGAGTGAGGAGCAGTGCCGGACGGACATCCGCCGCATCGACCCCTTCGACTAAGGCGGCATTAATGGACCGCGAAAGCTCGCCATGCAACAACGCGTCCCGCACCGCACAGCACACATCGACCGCGACCGAGCGCTGCGCCTCGATGGTCGACGCGCCAAGGTGCGGCATCAGGATGACATTCGGCGCGGCGCGCAGCGGGTGCTCGGCGGGCAGTGGCTCGGTGCTAAAGACATCGAGCACCGCACCAGCCAACCGATCTTCGACCAGCGCCGCCGCGAGGGCGCTCTCATCGATGATGCCCCCACGCGCGAGATTGACCACGATGGAACCCGCCGGCAACAGCGCGAGCTCTCGCGTGCCGAGGAGTCCCTCGTTCTCGGCCAGCGGCGTGTGCACCGACAGGATCGACGACTCGGCGAGCATCTCGTCGAGTACGGTGAACCGTCGCACACGAAGCGCATGGAACCTCGCGTCACCAACGTACGGATCGTACGCCACGACCGACATACCAAACGCGTGCGCCCGCGTCGCGATCTCGCCGCCGATGCGGCCCAGGCCGATGATGCCGAGCGTGCGACCGCGCAGCTCACGGCCCAAATAGCGGGTCTTCTCCCAACGGCCCTCGCGAATGGAACGATCCGCCTGTGGAATGTGGCGCAACAGGCCCAAAACGCCGCCAAAGAACAGCTCGGCGACAGCGACGGTATTGCCCGCCGGCGCATTGATGACCGCGATGCCCATCTCGGTCGCCGCATCGACCGCGATATTGTCGACACCCGCTCCGGCCCGCCCCACGATCGCGAGCCGCGATCCCGCGCGCAGCACGTCGCGCGTGACCTTCGTCGCGCTCCGTGCGACCAGAGCGTCGTACGAGCCAATGCGCGCGAGCAACTCATCGCGCGGCAGTGTCGGAACGGAATCGACCGTCAGCTCGGGTTCGGCGGCCAATACGGCCACGCCGTCCGGGTCGATGTTGTCAGTAATGAGCACGCGATAGGTCATCGCCCAACATAGACACGAACTATGTTATAGTACAAGTCGCGATACAGGTCGCATCCCGTCCGCGGAAAGGGACTATCCCACCTGAGCCATATTGATTGCCCAGTGCATCCTCTCTTCTGCCCGATATAGCGGACCCCGGGCGTCACGGAAGGAGGAGCAGTGCCCAGAGAATTACCGGCCGAGCCGAACCTCGAACATCTGCGTAAGCAAGCCAAGAATCTGCTTCGCGACTGGCGCAAGCAGGATCCTGGCACGCGTCGTCAACTCGCCGACGCGCAGCACGAAATCGCGCGTGAGTACGGGTTTACGACGTGGACGGAGCTCAAATCTCGCGTCGAGAGCGTGACGATAGCGGCGGATCCCGCACGCGCGTTGTTGGACGCGATCCGATGGGGCGGCGACGCCGATGCGGTGCGCCGCATCGTGCGCGCATCACCGACGCTGCGAGCGAACATCAACGGGCCACTCGCCGGCGGCGCGTTCGGACAGACCGCGCTCCTCGAGGCGGTAATTCGCAGCAACGAGGCCATGGTTGACGTCTTGCTGGAAGTCGGTGCTGATATCAATCAGAAGAGTCACTGGTGGGCTGGCGGCTTCCATGTGCTCGATCAAGCGAGTCCCGAGTTCGCGCCGTACTTGATCGCGCGCGGCGCAAAGCCCGAAGCCCCAGCCGCCGCGCGGCTCGGTCTCATCGACGAATTGCGCGCGATGATCGCCAAGGATCCATCTGTCGTGCACTATCACGGACCCGATGGGCAGACGGCGTTGCACGATGCCTCTACTATAGAGATCGCGCGGCTCCTGCTGGAACATGGCGCGGATATCGACGCGCTGGATATCGACCACGAGTCGACCGCGGCGCAGTACATGCTGCAAGACGGGCCGACGCGGCAATACCCAAATGACCGGAAGCACATCGCGCGGGAGCTCGTCGCCCGTGGCTGCCGCACGGACATCTTGATGGCCGCGGCACTCGGCGACCTGGCGCTCGTCAAGCGCCATCTGGACGCGAACCCCGAGTCGATCCGCACGCGCGTCGACGACCACTGGTTCCCGAAGAAGAATCCGGAGGCCGGCGGAACGATATACATCTGGACGCTCGGACACCATCGGACCGCGCACAGCGTCGCGAAGACGTTCGGGCATCCCGATGTCTACGCGCTCCTCATGGAGCGGAGCCCGCGCGAGCTGCGATTCGCGATCGCGGCCGAAGTGGGGGACGAACCCGCGTTCCGAGAGCTACTCGCCGACCAGCCGGATCTCGTCTCCACACTCTCCGACGCCGACAAGCAAAAGCTGGCCGACGCGGCCGAGAACAGTAACCTGGACGCGGTGCGACTCATGCTCGCCTCGGGCTGGCCCGTCGACTACATGGGTCAGCATCGCGCGAGTGCGCTGCACTGGGCCGCGTTCCACGGCAACGTCGACATGGTACGGGAGATCCTGCGATATCATCCGACGATTGATCTCGTGGACGGGACGTACGGCGGCACGCCGTTGGGATGGGCTGGCTACGGATCAGAGAACGGCTGGCGTCGCCCGGGCGCCGAATATCCAGCCGCCGTGCAGGCGCTGCTCGAGGCCGGGGCTCCCATACCCGAAGGCATAGACAACTGGACGGCGACCGATGCCGTGCGCGATGTGATCGAGCGGTTCAGGCATTAGATTGTACACTGCAATCCAGGTTGCGCCCCGTCCGCGGGAAGGGATCATCCCACCTGAGCCATAACGTCGGACAATCGCATCCTCTCTTCTGCCCGAACTAGCGGACACCGGGCGTCACGGAAGGAGGAGCAATGTCCCGCGAACTACCGGCGCAGCCGAACCTCGAGCATCTCCGTAAGCAAGCCAAAACCCTGCTCCGCGAATGGCGGCGGCAGGACGCTGGTACGCTGAGGCAACTCGCCGACGCGCAGCACGACATCGCCCAGCAGTACGGGTTCTCGACCTGGGCGAAACTCAAGGAACACGTGGAAGCCGCGAACCCGGGCCTCGCGCTCACCCACGCGATCGAGGCGCATGACCCTGAGGCCATGCGCCGGATCCTGCGGGGCGCGCCCGCGCTCCGGGCGGCGATCAATGGACCGCAGAAGGGTGGCTCCTATGGGATCACGTACCTGCTGTCCGCCGTACAACGCACGAACGGGCCGATGGTCGATGCGCTGCTGGAGTTCGGCGCCGACATCAATCAGAAAAGTCACTGGTGGGCGGGCGGGTTCGGCGTGCTCGACGAGACGAGCATCGAGTTCGCGCCGTTCCTCCTGGAGCGCGGCGCCAGGCTCGAAGCGCCCGCCGCGGCGCGGCTCGGCATGATCGACGCCCTACGCGCAATGATCAACGCCGATCCCGCCGTCGTGCATGCCCGGGGCGGCGATGGACAGACGCCGCTGCACCAGGCATCAACGATCGAGATCGCCCGATTGCTGCTCGAGCACGGCGCCGACATCGACGCTATCGATGTCGATCACGAATCAACGGCCGCCCAATACATGCTGCGCGTCACGCAGACGCGCCACTATCCGCGCGATCGCCAGGATATCGCGCGCGAGCTGGTCGCGCGTGGGTGCAAGACGGACATCTTGATGGCCTCCGCCCTGGGTGACAAGGCACTGGTGCGGCACCATCTCGACACCAACCCCGAGTCGATCCGAACACGCGTGGACGGACGCTATTTCCCGAATAGCAATCCCAAAGCCGGCGGCACGATTTATATCTGGGTGCTTGGGGCTCATCGCACCGCCCATTCCGTCGCGAAAAGCTTCGGTCATCCCGACGTCTACGAGCTGCTCATGGCGCACAGTCCGACGGATCTCCGACTGGCGATCGCCGCCGAGGTGGGCGATGAAGCGGCATTTCGGGAGGTCCAGCGACTGAGGCCCGATCTCGTCGCGACGCTTTCCGACGACGACAAGCGCAAGCTCGCCGACGCCGCCGAGAACAATAATCTCGACGCGGTCCGACTCATGCTCGGCGCCGGCTGGCCCGTCGATTTCATTGGCGCGCATGGCGGGTCCGCGCTGCATTGGGCGGCCTTCCATGGCAACGCCGCCATGACGCGGGAG
>DASRDS010000288.1:0-2218 GCA_035652495.1 Gemmatimonadaceae bacterium | reverse complement strand
CGAGATCCGCAAGGATGGTCACGCGCATCACGCGATCCTCGGCGTCGCCGTGCAGGACGTGGGACCAGCCGACGCGCATGCGGCTGGACTGTCGGCGATCCGCGGCGTTCTCATCTCCGCGCTACCCGACAAGAGCGGTCCAGCTGGGAAAGCGGGCATTCAGGCGGGCGACGTGATCGTCGCGATCAACGGCCGTCAGATCGACCGCGTCTCGACCCTGCAGCGCATGCTGCTCGATTTCGAACCCGGGCAGACGGTCACCGTCGACGTGCAGCGGTTCGGAACCAAAAAGACAATGCAGGTGCAGCTTGGCTCGCCGCCAAACGAAACCAACCCGACCGCCCGCGACGCCACCGGGACCGGCGGCGCCCGGCTCGGAGTGGGCGTCGCGCCGACCACGCCGGACATCGTTCAGCAACTGGGGCTGCCGGACAACATCCGGGGATTGATCATCGAACGCATCGATCCGACCGGTCCGGCCGCCGCCGCCCAGCTCCAACCGGGCGACATCATCACGGCCGCGCTCAGCGCGGGGGCTCCGAAGCCGATCCGGACGATCGAGCAGCTCCATGACGCCGTTCAGGGAGCCAAGAACGGGGTCGTGAGCCTGCAGGTGTACTCCGTGCAAGCGCAGACCCAGCGCGTTGTCAATATCCAGTTGTCGCAATAGGCCGTTGTGCGCGGACGCGCGAGACACCATCGTGTATCGTGCTTCCGACACTCTATGAGCTCGCCGTAGGATTCGGCGCCAACTTCCTCGACGCCCTTGGCATCGGCTCGTTCGCGACGACCACGGCGGCGTACAAAGCGCGCAACACCGTCCCCGACGAGAAAATCCCAGGGACCCTCAACGTCGGCCACGCCGCGCCGACCGTCGTCGAGGCCCTGATCTTCATCCGGATCGTCAAAGTCGACGTCTTCACGCTCGTCGCTTTGATCTTGAGCGCCACGCTCGGCGCCTGGCTCGGCGCCGGCATCGTCGGCGGCTGGCCCCGACGCCGCGTGCAGCGCGGCATGGCGATCGCGCTCATTATCACCGCGGCGATCATCGTCGCGCGTCAGCTGAATTTCTTCCCCGGCGGCGGCGACGCGCTGGGACTCACGGGCGGCCTACTGGTCGCCGGCATCATCGGCAACGCCATCCTCGGCGCCATGATGACACTCGGCGTCGGCCTGTACGCGCCGTGCATGGGTATGGTCTACCTGCTGGGTATGACACCCCTCGCGGCGTTCCCCATCATGATGGGCTCATGCGCCGTGTTGATGCCGATCGCGAGCCTCCGCTTCGCCAAGGCAAAGGCCTACGACAAGCGCGCCGCCCTCGGCTTGGCGATCGGCGGCATCCCCGGCGTCGTGATCGCGGCGTACCTCGTCAAGTCACTGCCGCTCGACTACGTGCGGTGGCTGGTGGTCGCTGTGATCCTCTATACCGCGATCTCGATGTGGCGATCCAGTCTGATCGCCACCGAGGCGATTGCGGCGGAGGCGGCGACCCCGTAAGGGTTATGCGATTTGCGGGTTTGGCTGTCACGCGGACATGACGACGATCCCACTCGCTGGGATGACGAGCAAACGAGCCGCCTCGGTTCGCGGTGGATCCAGAGTGGGATCTCTTCTTCACGGTCCCGTCTATGCGCTGCTAGCTCGCGACCTTGGCCGCCGGGACAGAGCTCGACTCGTGTGTTAGCGTCTGGGTCTACTAAAGTGAGATGCCGCGGCGCCGATTTTCCCCGGTCCCGACCGGCTTGCCGTCAGATTTCGAAGAGATCGGGCTGTAATGCATGACGGCATCGACGTTTGCCCAATCTAGCGAGAAGGTGCCGACTTCCCTCTCGGTTGCGCTGGCTTTTCTGGAGCCTCCCGAAACGGGCTCAGTCCGTTGCGCTGCGCAAGAAATCCTCGTTCGTCAGCATCTCGAGGCGGACGGGTCATACCGTTAGTATCGGTACGCGCCTGAGAACGGCGCACACGCGCGAGACGTGCTGCCAATTTCGCAGCCAGGTCTGGAATTCCCGAGATGTTCCGCACCGTGCCCCCCTATGCGCCTGTTAGAGAATAACGCCGTAGTGATACGAACTGGCATCAACCACACTCCGAAAAGCCGCACACGTGGCATTTGGCGCATCCCTCGGCGAACTCGAGGGAGGATCCGCAGTCCGGACACTGGCCGATGAACGATTCGCCGTTGGTGTGACCGGAGAACTCGGCAGCAGGCGCG
>DASRDS010000287.1:0-9428 GCA_035652495.1 Gemmatimonadaceae bacterium | reverse complement strand
AACCACCCGGTGTCGCCCGCGACCCCGAACCCCTGGAACGGCACGGCGGCGAAATCCGCTTCACGCAACAGCGTGGCGCGGATTTCCTCGTTCGTGCGGCCGGGGATCGCGAACCGGGCACTCAAGTAAATCGCGCCGGCCGGCCGCGAGCACTCGATGCCGATCGCGCGCAGACCATCGTGGAGGGCGTCGAGCCGCTCTTTCAACTCGCTTCTGATCGAGCGACTATAGGCCGCGACGGCGTCCGACGCCGACAGGAACATGGCCGTCGCCACTTGCTCCGGGCGCGGCGCCCAGGTGCCAACGTCCGCCAGGTAGTCGCCCATCGCTTTGATGATGTCGTTCGGCCCTAGCGCCCAACCCACACGAAGTCCCGTGGCTGCGAAGGCTTTCGAGATCGCATCGACGGACACCGTGTATGGCGCGAGCGCCGGCCGCAATGCCACCGGGGTCACGTGCTTGGTCTCCCCATAGGTCAGCGTCCAGTACACCTGATCGTAGAGCAGGTACAACGGCCGCTCTCGCTGGCCGCGGCGCGCATTCTCCTCGAGCACGAGATCGGCGATGCCGGCCAACACGTCGGGCTCGAACATCGTCCCCGTGGGATTATTCGGCGAGTTGAGCACGAGCATCCGCGCGTCGCGCACCATGGGCTCGAGCATCGCCCGCGTCGGCAGGAACCGCGTCGAGGCATCGCACGATAACGGCATCGGACGCGCGCCGACGAGCTGGCAGTAATTTCCGTACTGCCAACAGGGGAGCGAATAGATCACCCCCTCACCGGGATCCACGAGCGTCCGAAACGCGCCATATATCGCCGGCCGAGCCCCCGAGGTCACGAGCACCCCCTCGACCGGATACTCGAGGCCGAGCCCGACGCGGCTGTAGATCTGGATCGCCTCGCGCAGGGACGGCACGCCCATCGGCGGCGGATACACCGTCTGACCGAACTTGAGCGCCGTTTCGATCCCATCCCGCAATCCCGTCGGAATCGGGAAGTACGTCGGATCGAAGTCGCCCACGGTGAGGTTGCACACCTGCCGCCCCTCGGCCAGCAGGGCGCGCACCTCGGCCGCCATCTTGAGAATGGTCGACGGCGTCATACCGGCGGCCATATGCGACACACGCGAAGGCACTGAGGGCGCGGAAGGCGTCATGTCACCTCGCGGCGAAGGCCGCAATCGCGTTGCGGGTGAATGTCGAGAGCACGAGCGTCCCACTCATGGCCGCGCGCTCCTCGAGCCGCACGTCCCAATCGTCGGTGCCCTCCCAGAAGATCTGCTTGAGCTTCGCCATGGCGTCGGGATTGCTGCGCGCCAATTGACCGGCCAACGCGCCGACCGCCTCGTCCAGCGCGGCGCCGTCGGAGACGACCTGCGCGAAGAGGCCGTGGCGCTCCGCCCAACCGGCATCCCGCCAGCTCGTGGCGTCGATGGACAGCGCCGCGAAAGCGCCGAGGCCGATCTTGCGCTCGATGACGGGACCGACGACGAAGGGCCCGATGCCCACCGCCAGCTCGCTCAGTCGCACGCTCGATTGCACGGTCCCGATCGCGTAGTCGGCCGCGGCCACGATCCCCACGCCGCCCCCGACGGCTTTCCCATGAACGCGGGCGATGATGAGCTTCGGGCATCGCCGCATCGCGAGAATCACGCGGGCGAAGCCCATGAAAAATTCTTTGCCCGTCTCGGCATCGCCGATCGATTTGAGCTCATCGAACGACGCGCCGGCGCAGAATGGGCCGGGCTCGTTCGACCGCAGCACGATCGCACGAGACGTTGGCTCCTCGGCAACGGCGTCGATCGTGCTCGCGATCTTCGCGAGCAGCACGCCCGGGAGCGAGTTGCCCTTGGGGTGGCCGAATCGGATCGTCGTGATGGCATCCGTCGATTCGACGGATACGTGGCCGGATTCCATCTATTGCGCCAGGAGGCGCTCGATCGCGCCGGCGATGCGGTCGGCGTCCGGGAGGACGGCGCCGAGAAGGTTTTCGTGATAGGGCATGGGGATGTCTTCGACCGCTAAGCGCTCGACGGGGGCGTCGAGCCACCAGAACGCCTCTTTCGCGATCACCGCCGCGATCTCCGCGCCGAATCCGGCGGTCATCGTGTCTTCGTGGACGATGAGACACCGGCCCGTTTTTTCGACGCTCTCCAGCACCGCGGGTCTGTCCCACGGTGCGATCGTTCTCAGGTCGAGCAGTTCGACCTTCTCACCAAAGCGCTCGGCGGCCGGCGTACATCGGTGCACCATCGCGCCCCAGGTCACCAGGGTCAGATCGTTGCCTTGGCGCAGTCTGGTCGCTTTGCCCAGCGGCACGACGTAATCATCACCTGGATATCGCGCGCTGCCATCGCTGGTCATCAGGAGCGAGCGATGCTCGAAGAAGATGCTCGGGTTCTTGGACCGCATCGCGGAACGCAGAAGTCCGACGGCATCCGCGGCGTTGGATGGAACCAGGACCTGCCATCCAATGGCGTGCGCCCACGTGACTTCGCTCGACAGCGAGTGCCACGGATCGCCGACATCTTTGCCGAATCCACCAGGCATCCGGACGACTATGGGCGCGGCGAACTGATTGTTCGTGCGCCAGCGCATCGTCCCGGTGTTATTCAGTTGCTCCGTCGCCGGATCAGCATATTTGCGGAATTGGATTTCGGCTACGGGCATTAGGCCAGATATGGCCATGCCTACGGCGCGGCCCACGATGCCTTCTTCTGATAGGCTGGTGTCGAAGACTCTCGCGACACCGAACCTTTTCTGGAGTCCTTCCGTGACGAGATGGACTCCTCCCTTTACGCCTACGTCTTCACCAAACACGAGCACTTTGGGATTCACTTCCAATTCATGGGCCAGTGTTTTTTTTACCGCTTCGGCAAAGCGTATGGGGGACCCTTCTTCGTGCTTCTCTCCGGTGCTTCGCAGTGCGGCGATCTCTTTATCAGTGAGGCCGCCGAGGGTGTCCGAGGAACCGGGTTCAGCATACACGAAGTGCTTAACGGTTGCGGCGTCCGGTGCCGCACGTTTGCGGGCACCGGTCAGCGCAACGTCGACATCGCGCTGGACCTCACGTTCGATGCCCGCCCACTCGTCGGGCGAGAACAATGCCCGCAACCGCGGCAGCGGATCGCGCGTCCAGTCCGCCGCGATCTCGGCCTCGGTCCGGTAGCCGAGCTGGTTATCAGGGCCAGAGTGGCTCGACAGGCGAGGAACGGTGAGACGGATCAATGCCGGCCCATGTCCGCCGCGGACGTGACGGACGACCTCCTCGAGCAAGCGCGCGGCGGCCAGAGGGTCGGTACCATCGCCGTCGCGCAAGAAGAGATTGCCGAACGACGCCAAGTTGTCGGCGATGTTGCCGCCGGGCGTCTGCATCTCGCCCCGAACCGAGATGCCGAGCCCGTTGTCTTCGATGTAGAACAACATCGGCAGTCGCAGCGTGGTCGCTATCGTGAGCGACGACCAGAATCCGTTCGTCGCGACCGATCCCTCGCCGCCGAGGGCGACGGCAATCGAGCCCTCGTAGCTCGCGTTGCCGAGGACGTCGCGGTGATAGCGGATGGCCTGCGCCCAGCCCGCGGTGGGCGTGTACTGGCTGCCGACATCGCCGGACATCGGCAGCACGACCGCGCCCTCCCGGCGTGGGAGATTGCAGACGACGCCGATATCTCGGCCGCCCGAGAACCCGCCGACGCGGCCGAGCGGGCTCGCGAGCGCGTCTTCGATCGACAGCCCGAGCGACAGAAGGAACGGGCGCGAGCGATAGTACGCGCCGGCGCCGTCGTGCGGGTGATCGAGCATCGAGCCGAGGATCACCTGCGACATCTCGTGGCCGCGGGCCGAGAACTGGTAGAGGACGAGGTGCTCGCGCGGGACCGATGCCTTGTTCTTGTTCGTCGCCTCCTCGACGTCGTCGAGGGCGCGAGAGACGAGGGTGGTGTAGGCGATCCGTCGCCATTGCGTCCCGATGAGCGTCTCAGCCGCTACGGTCATATCGCTTTGAACAACTCGAAGGGTTGCTGGCAGGCGTTGCAGAACATCAGGGACTTGCACGCGGTGGGGCCGAACTCGCTGCGCATGGTCGTGTCGCGCGACGCGCAAAATGGGCACGCGACGCGACGTTGCAGCGGCACCAGGGTCGGCGCCGCGATCCCGTACGCTTCCAATTTCTGGCGCGCTTCGGGGCCGATCCAGTCCGTCGTCCACGCGGGTGAATACACGGCGCGCACGTTGACCTTGGGCCAGCCCGCCTCATGCAGCGCGCTGACGATGTCGTCCTCGATCACGTGCATCGCCGGGCACCCCGAGTAGGTCGGCGTGATCGAGACGGTGACCGTGCCATCCTCGTCGACATCGACGTCGCGGACGATGCCAAGGTCCACGACGCTGAGCGCCGGGACTTCGGGGTCCATGACCGTCTCGAGGACGTCCCAGACAATCATATCGCTACCATTTCGCGCCCGGGTATGAGCGCTGAAGGATCTGCATCTCGGACAATAGATGCCCGAGGTGTTCCGTGTGTCGGCCCTCGCGGCCTCCACGCTGCATGTACCCGTCTTCCGGAACTTTCAGCGTGGCTTTTTGAATGACGTCCGTCACCGTCTTCCGCCACTGCGTGGCGTCTACGTGATTTCTGTCAAACAACTCTCCGGTATAGCGCCACAACGCATGTAATGCGTCTTGCGCGCGGCGATGACTTTCTTCCGTTCCATCGCCAAGCTTTAACACCCAATCGGTGGCGTGGCGAACGTGATATCTCGTCTCTTTGGCAGCTTTCGCCGCAATCCCTGCCAGTTCTTTACTCGGGCTTTGGGACAACGATTCCAATTGGGAGAGTGCGGCCACACTGAACAGGAATTGCCGCATGATGGTGAACGCGAAATCCCCTTTGGGCAATTCGACGATCAACGCGTTGCGATACTCAATGGCCTCGCGCAAATACGCGAGTTGGTCAGGGTCGCCGACGAGACCGTAGAAGAGATTGGCCTGACCGATGAGGTCCAGGGCGATGTTAGCCAGCGCGATGTCTTCTTCCAGTATGGGCGCATGACCGCACCATTCGGAGAGCCGATGGCCGAGAATGAGCCGATCATCGGCCAGCCGCAGACACAGATCGTGGATGGCGTCCACTACACCCGCACGCCGCGCGGCGACGAGTAAAATTGCGGATGACGGTAAGGCTTGTCGTTCCCGGGCTCGAAGAACGGCCCCTGATCCTCGGGCGTCGATGCCGTGATCGCCGCGGTCGGAACGACCCAGATGTTCACCGCCTCGCCGCGCCGCGCGTAGACGTCGCGGGCGTTCTGGAGCGCGCTCTCGGCATCAACGGCGTGGACGCTCCCGGAGTGCTCGAACGGCGCACCGCCCGGTGGCTGAACGAACACCTCCCAGAGCGGCCACTGCCCATTGCCGCTCATTCAGGCGGCGGCGACGTGTTTGGCGGCGTACGCCTCGGCCGCCTGCCGGACCCATTCACCCTCGCGATGCGCGGCGTTCCGCGATTCGAGCCGCTCGCGATTGCAGGGGCCATCGCCGTGCACGACGCGATGGAATTCGTCCCAGTCGATCGGCCCGAAGTCCCAGTTGCCTGTCGACTCGTTGTACTTGAGGTCAGGATCCGGGAGCACGAGATCGATCGCCTTAGCCTGCGCGACGGTGAGATTCACGAAGCGCTGGCGTAGGTCATCGTTGCCCTTGCGCTTGACGCCCCACTTCGTGAGCTCGGCCGAGTTTGGCGAGTCTTTGTCCGACGGGCCGAACATCATGAGCGACGGCCACCACCAGCGGTTGACGGCATCCTGCGCCATCTGCCGTTGGCCTGGAGTGCCGGCGGCCAAGGTCGCCATGATCTCGTAACCCTGTCTTTTGTGAAAATTCTCCTCTTTGCATATGCGAATCATCGCTCTCGCATATGGTCCGTAGGAGGCCTTCGCCAGCATTGTTTGATTGACGATGGCCGCGCCATCTACGAACCAGCCAATGGCGCCAATATCCGCCCACGTCAGCGTCGGATAGTTGAAGATGCTGGAGTACTTCGCTTTTCCCGTGAGGAGCTGATCTATGAGCTCCGCGCGGTCAACGCCCAGCGTCTCCGTGCCGCAGTAGATGTACAGGCCATGGCCGGCTTCGTCCTGGACCTTGGCCAGCAAACCCATCTTCCGGCGGAGAGTCGGCGCGCGGGTGATCCAGTTCCCCTCCGGCAACATGCCGACGATCTCCGAATGCGCGTGCTGCGACATCATCCGGATGAGCTGCTTTCGATACCGCTCCGGCATCCAATCCTTGGGCTCGATCGTCTCGCCGGCCGCGATGCGGGCTTCGAACTCAGTTTCCTGCATGCTGTAATTTACGCACCAGCGTGAGGATCGTGTAGACGGCCACGGGCTCGGCGTTTTGGTTCGTCACCTCGACATCCCAGTGGACAACGCCCTGCGGGATCTGGCCCTCTTTGTCCTCTTTGGCGGTCTTTTGCTTACAGGTCAACCTGACCTGGATCGTATCACCCACGTACACCGGCTTGACGAATCGCAGGTTCTCGAGGCCGTAATTCGCCAGGACGGGACCCGGGGCTGGATCGACGAACAGTCCCGCGGCGGCCGAGAGGACGAAGTAGCCGTGGGCGACGCGCTTCTCGAAGATCGAGTCCTTCGCGCCGATATCGTCCATGTGGACATAGAAGAAATCGCCGCTCAAGCCGGCAAAATTGACGATGTCGGCTTCGGTGATCGTGCGCCGGTGCGTGTGGAGGGTTTCGCCGATTTCGATCTCCTCGAAATACTTGCGAAACGGGTGCACGCGGTCCGTTTTCTCCTGCGCCTTTTGGGTCCACTCGCGAGTGATCGCCGTCAGGACCGTCGGGCTGCCCTGAAGGGCCGTGCGCTGCATGTAGTGCAGGACCCCGCGAACACCGCCCATCTCTTCGCCGCCCCCTGCCCGACCCGGGCCGCCATGAATCAGGTGCGGCATGGGCGATCCGTGGCCCGTCGACTCCTTCGCGCTCGTGCGGTCCACGATCATGAGGCGACCGTGGTAGGCGGCGGTGCCGAGTGCCACCGTGCGGGCGATGCCGGGGTCGGCGGTGAAGAGCGAACCGACGAGTGAGCCGCGGCCCAGCTTCGCCAGCTCGACCGCCTCGTCGAGCGATTTGTACGGCATCACGGTGTTCACCGGACCGAATGCCTCAACATCATGGGGCGCGGTCTTGTCGAACGGGCGATCATCGTAGAGCAGGAGCGTTGGGAAGAACGCGCCCTTCTCCGCGCTGGCGCCGACCACTTTCATTGACTCGAATCCGCCGTGAACGACTTCGGCGGCTTGGCGCAGTTTGGCTACGCTTTCGCCAACCTCTCTTACCTGTGTCCGTCCGGCCAACGGGCCCATTCGGACACCCTCGCACGACGGGTCGCCGATCGTGATGCCTGAGAGTCGTTGCGTCAGTGCTTTAATGACATCATCGACCATCGACTCCGGGACAATCGATCTTCGTATAGCGGTACACTTCTGCCCGGCCTTTACCGTCATCTCTCGGACGACTTCTTTGATAAAAAGATCGAATTCGTCAGTGCCGGGCGTCGCGTCCATGCCGAGCATCGAGAAATTCAGCGAGTCGGCCTCTTGGTTGAACCGGACCGAATTCTCAACCATAGCCTTACTGGTCTTGAGCGTGCGCCCGGTCGAAGCAGAGCCGGTGAACGCGACGGCGTCCTGACACGTCACGTGGTCGAGCAGATCGCCGGCGCTGCCACAGAGCAGCTGGATCGCGCCGGCGGGCAGGATCCCTGACTCGACGATGGATTTGACGACCGCTTCAGTTAGGAATGAGGTGACCGTGGCCGGCTTGACGATCGAGGGCACACCCGCGAGGAATGCCGTCGAGAATTTCTCCAGCATGCCCCAGACGGGGAAATTGAACGCGTTGATCTCGATCGCCGCGCCTTCGATGGGCACGCAGATGTGCCGGCCGACGAACGAACCGCCCTTGGAGAGATTTTCCGTCGCGCCATCGACGTAGAATCTCTCATCCGGGAATTCGCGGCGGCCGCGGCTGCCGTACGCGAACAACGTACCGAATCCGCCGTCGATGTCGATCCAGGAGTCGCCCTTGGTTGCGCCGGTCGCCTTGGAGACCTCGTAGAACCCATCCTTGCGTTCCATGAGATACTGGCCGAGGGCTTTGAGCATCCGGGCTCGGTCGTGGAACGTCAGGTCGCGCAGCTTTGGCCCGCCGACGCTCCGGGCATAGGCGAGTACGCCTCGCATGTCGATGCCGGCCGTGCTGGCTTCGGCGAACTTCTCACCCGTGACCGCATTGAATAGGTCGGTCGCCGGGCCGGCGCACTCGACCCATTCGCCTTGGATAAAGTTTTTCAGTCGCATTTACTCTGTTCTCCGCTCGTGCCATGTCTCATACACGGTGGCCTGCGGTTTTCTGTCCTCAGGCACGGTCCGCAGCGGCTCGCACGCGACGAGCGTCTCATGTAATCGCGCGGGGAGCTGCTGATACAAACGCGTTCCTTCGGTCTTCCATGCCAGCATTGCATCGCTGACATCTTTGATAACTTTGGCGGGATTACCGACGACAACTTTGCGATCGTCAACCTGCATATCGGCCGGAATAAAGGTCAGCGCGCCGACAATACAGCCCGCGCCAATTTTGGCGCGATCCATGACGACGGCATTCATGCCAATCAGGACATTGCGCCCAATGTGCGCACCGTGAATCACCGCGCCGTGACCGATATGAGCACCAGTTTCGAGCATCACGGTGACGCCTGGGAACGAGTGAATGACGCAAGTTTCTTGGACATTGCAGCCATCTTCGATCACAATCCCGCCCCAGTCGCCACGTATCGCCGCACTTGGGCCCACGTACACGTCGCGTCCGATGATGACGTTGCCGATAATCGTCGCGCTGGCGTGCACGAAGGCCGACTCGTGCACCACCGGGCGATAGCCATCGAACTCGAAGTACACGGGCCCTACACGCGCTCGATGATCGTCGCCATTCCCTGGCCAACGCCGACGCACATCGTCGCGAGCGCGTAGCGGGCGCCCGTCGCTTCCAGCTCACGGGCGGCCGTGAGGATCAAGCGGGCACCGGTCATGCCGAGAGGGTGCCCGATGGCGATCGCGCCGCCGTTGGGGTTGACGCGCGGGTCATCATCGGCGAGGCCGAGTTCGCGCAGGCACGCGAGGGACTGGGCGGCGAACGCTTCGTTGATCTCGATGACGCTCATATCATCGAGTGTGAGGCCCGCTTTCGCGAGCGCCTTTCGCGTCGCTGGAACGGGGCCCATGCCCATCGTGCGAGGCTCGACGCCAGCGACCGCTGACGTCACGATTCTCGCTAAGGGCTCAAAGCCTGCATCTTCTGACGCGATCAGTAACGCCGCCGCGCCATCGTTAATGCCCGACGAGTTTCCGGCGGT
>DASRDS010000286.1:0-16157 GCA_035652495.1 Gemmatimonadaceae bacterium | reverse complement strand
GGAGCTGCGCACCGCCCAGCATCGCTATCGCATCCGCGGATGCTACGCCGGGGAGGAGCTCGCCGGGTCGTCGGCCGTGCTGGTGGCGATCGAGCACGTGGGCCCGGCGCTCGCGCCCGATGACTCGACGCTCAAGCTTCGTTTCGGGTTGACACCACGCGAGATTCAGGTGACCCGGCTTCTGGCCGCCGGCCGCCGAAACGACGACGTGGCGGCCTCGCTCCAGATCAGCCCGCATACGGCTCGGCGGCATACCGAGCGGGTTCTGGCCAAGTTAGGGGCCTCCTCGCGGGCCGCGGTCGGGGCGTTGCTCCGGGGCACTTAGACTTTGAAAGCAAGATTTATATCGTCGTAGGGCCCCAGAGTGGCGAGTTTGGTTCCATGACTATTCCGATGCTCAAAACCGACGACGACCGGTGGAACGCCTTCGCGAGCCGGGATCGGAGCTATGATGGCGCGTTCGTGATGGGCGTTCGGACGACCGGCGTCTACTGCAAGCCGAGTTGTCCGGCCCGGCGGCCGCACCGGCACAATACGCAATTCTTCGATACGCCGGCCGAGGCCGAGCAGGCGGGGTTCCGGCCCTGCAAGCGGTGCCGGCCGCATGCGATGGACGGGGCGCCGATCGAGCGCAGCGTCAATGCCGCGCGCGCCTACCTCGATGCCCGCGTTGGCCAGCGCGTGCCGCTGGCCCGACTGGGTAGGGCCGTGGGCCTGAGCCCCTGGCACGTCCAGCGCGCGTTCACGCGACTGGTCGGGGTCTCGCCAAAGGCCTACCAGGAGGCGCGGCAGCGCGAGCAGTACAAGGACCAACTGCGGAGCGGCGCCGTCGTGGGGCGGCAGGCCTATGGTCGCGAGGCGACCGAGATCGGCATGCGGCCTGGTTCCTATCGCCGCGGTGGTCGCGGCGTGACGATTCGCTACGCCGTGGTTCCCTCGGATCTCGGGTTTCTGCTTGTTGGCATGACGGATCGCGGCGTCGCGACGGTGATGCTCGATGACAAAGTTGAGTCACTCGAGTCGACGCTAGCCTTCGAGTATCCCGAGGCGACGCGTGTGCGCGACGAGTCGGGAGTCGCGGCGACCGCACGCGCGATCGTCGAGTCGATCGAGAAAGGCAACGGCCTGTCGGCGCTCCCGCTGGATCTGCGCGGCACGGCGTTCCAGATGCGCGTGTGGGCCGCGCTGCGCGAGATCCCGGCTGGGACCACGCGCACGTATACGCAGATCGCCGAGCAGATCGGGAGCCCAAAGGCCGTGCGCGCCGTCGCGGGCGCGTGTGCCTCGAATCCCGCGGCCATTGTTGTCCCATGCCACCGCGTGGTGCGCAGCGATGGTCAGATGGGCGGATATAAGTGGGGCGTGGAGCGCAAGAACCGTTTGCTGGCGAAGGAAGCCGAGGCTCGTTAGGCCCGCGCGTCGACGTCGTCGGCGATCCACATGCCGGCCTCCCAACCCGCAGGGCGTCGTGGCAGACGGCCGCGGCGCCGCAAGAAGTAGATGATCAAACCGATCACCAGCCACACGACGAGACGGACCCACGTCTGCCAGGGAAGCCCGATCATCTGCGCCACGCAGATGATCGCCCCGGCGACCGGAATGTAGGGCACCCCCGGCACCCGGAACGGCCGCGGCGCATCGGGGTCGGATTTCCGCAAAATCAGCACGCCGATCGAGACCAGGGTGAACGCGAGCAGCGTCCCGATGTTCACCATCTCGCCCAGCGTCGCGATCGGAAACAATGCCGCGGCGATCGCGCACAGCAGTCCAACGAACATGGTACTCGCGGCCGGCGTCTTGGTCCTCGCATTGACCCGACCAAAAAATTCTGGCAGGAGCCCATCGCGGCTCATAAAGAAAAAGATTCTGGTCTGCCCGAGCAGCTGAACGAGCATCGTACTAAAGAGACCGAATATCGCGCTGATCTTGATGACTGGCGCCAACCACTTGAGACCCGTCGCGTCTATGCCGACGGCTAACGGGTCCGGAACATTCAGCTTGGTAAAGGGGACGAGACCACAAAGGACGAGCGCGACCGCGATATACAGCACGGTGCAGATCGTGAGCGATGAGAGAATGCCGATCGGCATGTCCTTCTGGGGATTTTTCGCCTCCTGGGCCGCCGTTGATACCGCGTCGAACCCGATGAACGCGAAGAAGATGACGCCGGCGCCGCGCAAAATGCCGCTCCACCCGAAGTGGCCGAATTCGCCCGTGTTCGGCGGAATAAATGGCGTCAGATTGGAGCGGTGGACGTAGCTCAAGCCCGCCACGACGAACACCACCAGCACCACCGACTTGACCGCCACGAGCACGGTGTTCGTCCGCGCGGACTCTCGTATCCCGTACGACAAGAGCCCGGCCACGATCAGCACGATGAAAAACGCCGGCAGGTTCACGCCGTGAGGGACGGACGTGAGATAGGGCGGGAACGTGATGCCAAAGCCCCGAAAAAAGCTGACGAAGTACCCGGACCACCCGACGGCGATCGACGACACCGCCAGCGAGTACTCCAGGATCAGGTCCCACCCGATGATCCAGGCGACCAGCTGCCCAGCCGTCGCGTACGCATAGGTGTACGCGCTCCCGGCCACCGGCACCATGGACGCCAGCTCGGCGTAGCACAACCCGGCCGCCGCGCAGCCGAGGGCCGCAAAGAGCATCGACAGGACCAAGGCCGGCCCGGCGTCTTGCGCGGCCGTGCCCGTGAAGACGAAGATGCCAGTGCCGATAATCGAGCCGATTCCGAGCGCCGTAAGCTGGATAGGCCCCAGCGTGCGCCGCAGGGGATTCTGGTCGACCTCGGCGCGGAGCGCGCTGAGTGGCTTCCGATAGAAGATGCTTTGCATACGTATTTGTATACAAAATTGGCGACAAGAACGCCAGAGGGCCGTGTATGACCGAAGGAGACCCGTATGAGCGGCTCCGCGACCTCATCGTCCGCGGCCGTTTAGCGCCGGGCGGCCGTCTCATCGAGACGGATGTCGCTCGGCGACTTGGGGTTAGCCGGACGCCGGTCCGCGAGGCACTCCGGCGGCTGCAGCAGGAGGGGTATGTCCGGGCCGAACAGGGCCAGCACCAGGCTCGGCTTTCGGTGACACCTCTGACCCGGGCCGATGCCGAGGAGCTGCTGGCGATCGTCGGCGCGCTCGAGGGTCTGGCCGCCGCCCAGTCAGCCCGGCTGCCCAAGAAAACGCGGGCGGCGCTGACCAAGGAGCTGTCAAAGCTCAACGCCTCGTTCGGGACGGCGCATTTGGATCTCGACGCGCTCTATCGCCACGACGAGGCGTTCCATCACACCTACGTGGCCGCCGCCGGCGGGGCCCGGCTGGTCGCGATGCATGACGCGATCAAGCCGCAGGCCGAGCGGTACATCCGCATGTATATCGGCCTCTTGGCGAGCGACGTGTCATCGTCGGTCGAGGAGCACCGGGCCGTGATCGATGCGATCGACGAGGGCAAGCCCGCGGCGGCCGAGCGAGCCGTGCGGGAGAACTGGCGTCACGCCACCGATCGGATCGCCCGAGTGATTGACCTTGCCGGCGAGCTAGGCCAGGGATAAGCGATGTGAGATATCGCGTTATAATAGGGTCGTGATCGAGATCCAGACTCGCGACGGCCCGATGAAGGCGTACGTCGCCCGACCGACCGGCAACGGCCCGTTCCCGGCCGTCATAGTACTGCACGAGATCTTCGGGATCACGCCCGAGCTCCAGCATATCGCGGATATGCTCGCGGGCGAGGGATACCTGGCGGTCGTGCCGGCACTATTTCATCGCACGGACCCGGACTTCCTGTCGCCGTATGACGCCGATGGCATGGCGCGCGGACGCGCGGCCGTCAATCAGCTGTCGCATGACGACGTACGCTCGGACATTCGCGCCGCGATCGAATGGGTGCGGGGTCAGCCCGAGGCGTCAGGCGAAGTCGCCACGTGGGGATTCTGCTGGGGCGGATCGGTCGCGTTCATGACGGCGACGTTCGACGACCTGCGTTTGGCGATCTCGTTCTATGGCGCCCAGATCGTGAAGTCGCCGTACGATGGCCGGCCGCCGATGCTCGACTACACGCCGCAAATCCAGACGCCGCTTTTTCTCGTGTTCGGCGGGATGGACCCGAGCATTCCGGGGCACGATATCCAGAAGATCCAGGACACGCTGATCGAAAACGAGAAGGCCTTCTCGCTCACGATGTACCGCGAGGAGAGCCACGCCTTTTTCCGGTTCGCGGGCACGCCGCAGGCAGCGCCCCACGCGGGGGAAGCGTGGCAGCGCGTGCTGTCGTTCCTACAAAATGCGTTTGCCGTACGCACTGACGATCAGGTCGACGGCGAGTGAGGCCGTCATATTCCGATCGTCGAGCACGGGATTGATCTCGACGAAGTCCATCGAGACCATCTTGCCGGAGTCGGCGATCATCTCGAGCGCCAGATGCGCTTCCCGGAACGTCGCTCCGCCGCGGACCGGCGTGCCCACGCCGGGCGCCTCGATGGGATCGATCCAGTCCGGATCGCAGGACACGTGAATCCCACCCGTTCCCTTGCTCGCGATCTGAATCGCATCGGCCATCACATTCGCCAGTCCACGCTGATCGATGTCGCGCATCGTGAACGCCGCGATGCCGAGTTTGCCGATCATGATCCGCTCGGCCGGATCCAGATCGCGTAAGCCGACCATGACCAGATTTTCTTCGCGGATCGCGGGATAGGGTGTGGCGATGCGCGAGAGCCGCGGGTCGCCCTGGCCGAGCAGATGGGCGAGTGGCATGCCGTGGATGTTGCCGCTCTCGCTCGACTCGGGCGTATTGATGTCGCCGTGGGCGTCGAGCCAGATCACGCCCAGTCGCTCTTTTCGCTCGGCGAGTGCGGTCGCAACGCCGGCAACCGATCCCATAGCGAGCGAGTGATCGCCGCCCAGGATGAGCGGGCTCACGCCATCGCGTACGGCTTCGGCGGTCGATACCGCGAGGGCGCGGCACACATCCGCGATCGCGGTATAGGTGTCCTGCCCGGCCCCGCCAAGTTGCTCCCGTTGGCTGACCATCACGTTGCCGCGGTCTTCGACGTCGAAGCCAAGGGATTGCATGCGCTCGGCGAGCCGCGCGATGCGGAGCGCCGAGGGGCCCATGTCGACGCCGCGCCGACTTTGCCCCAGGTCGAGGGGCACGCCGATGATCCGGACTTTTTTCACGTCTAGTATCCGATAGCCTCGCCGTCTTTACGCGGATCAGACGCGGCTTCCCATCCGCGTGGGAGTTTGCGAATGGCTTGCGAGCCGCCGAACGCGCCCACGAGTGAGCTGTCGGGCAGCACCTCGTGACCCAATCCCATTAGTGCGTTTCGTACCGAGTCGGAGAATGCGACTTCGAGCCCCAGCTTCTTGCCGGTGAAATGGCGCCAGCGTGGTTGGTCGATGCCTTCCTGGAGACCCATGTGGAACACGAGCCAGTCCAGCAGGACTTGGACATGGCCCTGGGCCTGCATCGAGCCGCCCATGAGGCCGAAGCTCATGTATGGTTGGTCTTCCTTCGTGATGAACGCGGGGATCAGCGTATGGAATGGACGCTTTCCCGGCGCGACCGTGTTGGCCATGTCCGGTTGGAGCGTGAACCCCGCTCCACGATCCTCTAACGCAAATCCGGTCCCCGGCACGACCACGCCCGATCCAAACTCGTCATATAGACTATTAATAAACGAGATCATGTTGCCTTCTTTGTCGGCAACCGTGAGATAGATCGTCTCTGATCTCATCGCGGCAGGGCCTGGATCGACGTGGTCCATCGCGGTCTTCGCGGCATCCAGCTGCGCTTTGCGTTGCGCAATGAAATCATCGGCCAGCAAGCGCGACGCTGGAACCTTCATCGCGTCAGGATCACCCACGTACTGCGCCAAATCCGCATAGGCGAGCTTCTTCGCCTCGACCAACCGATGCACGTAAGCCGCGGAGTTGTATCCGAGCGATTGCAGGTCATCGCCGTCCAGCATGCGCAGCATCTCGAGTACGGCTATCCCCTGATTGTTCGGCGGCAGCTCCCAGACTCTGTATCCATGGAACATGACTGAGATCGGGTCTTCCCAGGTCACGCTCTCTTTTTTCATGTCAGCCAGCGTGATGAACCCGCCTAGATCGTGCACGCGTTGGACGATGCGTTGGCCAAGTGCACCACCGTATAAGGCGCCCGGTCCCTGAGCCGCGATCTGGCGCAAAGACGCGGCGTAATCCGGATTGGTGAACCACTCGCCGGCCGCCGGCGTGTGGTCGCCGATCAAGAACGTCTTGCGAGCCCCTTCGTCCTTTTGCAGCAACCCAGCCGATGCATGCCAGTCGCGCGCGATGACCGGCGAGACGGGGAAGCCACCGTCGGCCAATTTGATCGCCGGCGCGAGGGCCTGAGCCAACGTGATGGTCCCGTACTTCGTGAGCAGCGCCTGCCATCCAGCAACGGCGCCCGGCACGATGACCGCCTCGACGGTCGACGCGGGCACGTGCGTACGCCCGCGCGCGATGAGCGCCTCGCGCGTCATGAGCGATCCCGCGCGCCCACTCGCGTTGAGCCCGATGAGCTTGTGCTCTTTCGCCGACCAGATGATGGCGAAGACATCGCCGCCGGGCCCCGTCATCATGGGCTCGACGAGCCCAAGGACCGCCGCGGCGGTCACTGCCGCATCGATCGCGTTTCCACCGTGCTCCATGACCGCGAGCCCAGCTGAGCTCGCAAGTGGCTGGCTGGTGGCGATCACGCCGTGGGGCGCATAAACGGCGGATCGTCCCGCCATGGTCGTCGGACGACGAGTCGGTTCCACGGTTTGCGCCCCAACGCGCGAGGCGAGGAGAGCGAGCACGAGAAGGCGTAGATGCATGGCCAACAAGCTATCCCGCGGCCCGCCGATTGCCATAGTAGGGCTGGGTGTGCTGTCCGAGTTGTGGGGGCACGCTCGCCCCGATGTTTTCGATGCGTGGCTATGACTTCGTCTGCTGCGAGTGGTGTGATTTGGCCATGTATCGCGGTGCCGAGCAGGTCGAGTCGAGTGAGGCATTGCTGCCGCTGCGATATCCTGATTATGTCACGGACGCGCCGGTCCGTCGCCGTCAGGCGCGCCAGGCGCTGCGCTGGTTGTCGCGCGCCGGGGTCGAGGCCTCTCGCGGACCCCATCTCCTCGATGTCGGGTGCGCGGCGGGGTTCTTTATGTCGGAAGCCGCGCGACCAGAGTACGGCTGGAAGCCACAGGGCTGCGATGTGAACGGCGATGTCGTGTCCTATGCCCGCTATGCGTTGGGCCTCGACGTCCTGCGCTCGGAGTTTCTCGACGCGCCATTCGCGGCGGGTTCCTTCGATGTCATCACGATGCTCTCGGTGCTCCAGCATCTGCCCCGCCCGCGCCAGGTCGAGCAACGAGCTTATGCGCTCCTACGGCCAGGCGGCGTGATCGCGATCGAGACTTGGAACCGCCGCTCGCTTGCCGCGCGCGGCATGGGCTCACACTGGCACGTGTACGCGCCGCCATCGTGTCTGTGGTATCACTCGCATCGGTCGCTGTCCGTGCTCTTTTCGAGCGACCGGTGGAAGCCCCTGCGGTACGTCGCGGCGCCGAAGTGGATTTCGGTCCGGCACGCGACATCGGCCATGAAGTCCGCGGCGCCCCGCCTGGCCTCGGTGGCGCGTCGGACGTTCCGGGTCACGCAAGCCTCACGAACCGCCCTCCCCTACGTGGCCGGCGATCACGTGCTGGCGATCTTTCAACGAGACGAGCGAGCAGCCGCATGAAGGGTGAATTGCATCTTCCCCTGCCGGGACGACTGTCGGCGACGGGTCCGGTCGATTTCGTGGAGCAGTATTACTCGGGCGCCGCTGGGTACATGCTGCGCCAGCGGCTCCGGTGGGTGCGCGACGAGCTGCCCCGATGCGAGTCCGTGCTCGAGATCGGGTACGGCAGCGGCATCTTCTTCTACGAGCTGGCGCGGCATGCGCGGACGGTGATCGGCGTCGATGTGCACCGGTCCGGCGCCGACGTCGTGAAGTACTGCAGCGCCGACCGGCTCACCGTGAACGTCGCCCAGGCGAGCGGCATGTCGCTGCCGTTTGCGGATGGGAGCTTCGACGCGGTCGTCATCGTGAGCGCGCTCGAGTTCATGTCCGATCCCGAGCTGTGCTTGCACGAGGCCGTGCGGGTCACGCGTTCCGGTGGCCGGGTGCTCGCGGTGATCCCGCGCATTCATGCGTGGGCGGACGCGGTGTGGCGCGTCATATCCGGCGCCGACCCCGAGGCCGACTTCCAGGGCGGACGCGAGCGCGTCGACCAGGCGCTCGCCGATCCGACCCTGTGGGTGACGCGCGATCCGCGACCGCGGCATCTCCCGCGCGCCATCGCGCCCTACGATCTCGTGACGCTACGGCCGAACCGTCGCGTGACCCAGAAGCCCCTCGGCCGAACTGGGTCCAACGTATACGTCGACCGTCGTCGGCTCGTCTACGCCCAATCGGCCTACGGGAATCGCAAACGTCAGAGTCCGGCGCTCACCTGACGCGAGGGCCACGCGGCGGAATCCCTGCAGCACGCGCACGGGGCGGCTCACGTGTGCGACCAGGGTGTGCGTGTAGCATTGGGCGACGGCATCGCCCGCGCGATCACCTGTATTCCTCACGACTGCTGAAACGTGCAGCGTGTCGCCCACGACTTTCGTCGTGAGCGAGTCGTAGGCGAACGTCGTATAGCTCAGCCCATACCCGAACGGGTAGAGCGGCGTCCACGGCTCGTCGATGTACTTCGACGTGTAGTGCTCGTTTGGGTCCGGGGGGCGGCCCGTGGGCAGGTGGTCATAGTACAGCGGCACCTGGCCCACCGTTCGTGGGAACGTGACGGGGAGTTTTCCGCCTGGGTTGTAATCACCGAACAACACGTCAGCCACTGCGTTGCCCATTTCGCTGCCGAGGAACCAGGCGTCGATCATCGCCGGTGCGTGGTCGGCGAGCCAGCCGACGGAGAGTGGGCGGCCGTTCATGAGCACCACCGCCACCGGCTTGCCCGTCGCGATCACCGCCTCGGCAAGTTGTTCTTGATCTCCTGGCAGATCCAGCAATGCGCGACTGGAGGCCTCGCCGCTCATGTCGCGATTCTCGCCGACGACGAGCACGATGGCATCCGCGTTTTGGGCAGCGCTTGCGTCGGTCCCATAGATGATACTCGTGCCACTGGATACGGCACGTCGTATCCCCGTCAGCACGCTGATTGCCTGCTCTGGTCTTCCTATGGCAGCCCAAGGCCCCAATGCGGACGCAGAATCCGCCGCCAACGCACCGATGACGGCGAGCGTCTTGATGTTCTTGGAAAAAGGCAGTGTATGCTGTCGGTTCTCGAGCAACACAATACTTTCGCGCGCGATGCGACGTGCCTCCCCGCGAAACAATGTGTCCGGCGCGGTAGAGTCGCCGTATCTGTAAGGGTCATTGAAGAGCCCAAGCTCATACTTCGCGCGCAATATCCGTCGAACCGAAGCGTCGACAGTGGCGAGCTTGACGCGGCCGGATCGAACGAGCCCAGGCAACTCGTTCACGTAGATCTCGCTGACCATGTCGGCGTCAACACCAGCATTGATGGCGCGCTCAGCGGCTTCGGCCCGAGTGCCAGCCACACCGTGATGCAGCAATTCCATGATCCCGGTGTAATCCGAGACCACGATGCCGCCAAAGTGCCAGGTGTCGCGCAGCAGCCCAGTGATGAGCCGCCGATTCTCATGCATCGGAACGCCGTTAAGCGCATCGAATCCTGCCATTACCGACATGGCTCCAGCATCGATCGCCGCCTTGAAGGGCGGCAAATAGATCTGAGCCAGCGTCGAATCGGAAACTTCAGCCGTGTTGTAATCGCGCCCACCCTCGGCCGCGCCATACGCGACAAAATGCTTCGCCGTCGCGATGACGCGCGGACTCGCCCCCTGAAACCCGCGCACGCGCGCCGCGGCAAAGACCGACCCGAGGTAGGGATCCTCACCGGAGCCTTCGACGATGCGCCCCCAGCGCGGATCCCGCGCGATGTCGACCATCGGCGCATACGTCCACTGGATGCCGTCGTTCGCGACCTCTATGGCCGTGACGCGCGCCGACGCCTCGGCCGCACTCGGATCCCAACTCGCCGCCTCCGCGAGGGGCGTCGGAAAAATCGTGTGATATCCATGTATCGCATCGTCCGCGAACAAGATGGGGATGCGCAGCCGCGTGCGTTCGACCGCAATGCGCTGGATGCGACGGGTTTCCGAAAGCCCGCGCACACCATAGAACAGCCCGACCCGTCCGGTGATGATGCTCGAGTCGGAGCCCGGAGCCGAGGCGGGACCGGTCGGCACACCGGCCCCGCGAAGCAGGTTGAGTTGACCGGCCTTCTCCTCGAGCGTCATACGCCCGAGGAGCGAATTGACGAAATGGGTGGCTGCGGTGTCTTGAGCAGAGAGGCGTGGCGTGACGATCGCGATACACGCCATGCTGACGATTCCGAATGGTACTCGCACGATGGCCGTATACTAATATGTGATATGCCCACACTGATCATTCGTGACGAAACCCCCTCGGGTTCCACCGCGTCATCAGCCGCCGATCTCAGGCTGGATTTCCTGACCGAAGAGATCACCGTGCGCGAGCTGATCGAGCGACGCGTGTACGAGGAAGTGCAGGCGTACAACACCGCCCGGCCCGGCTATTTCCGTGGACTCGTGCAGCCCAAGGATGCCGAGGCCACGCTCAACGGCTATCGCCTGCGCACGCAGCGCGAGATCGACTGGCGCGCGCAGGCCGCGTTGGCGTTCGACGCGTTCCAGCGCAACGGTTTCTGCATTCTGGTCGGCGACCGGCAAGTCGCGTCGCTCGACGACCGCATTCGCCTCGAGCTGGAGACGCCGGTGACCTTTCTCAAGCTGGTCCCGCTCGTCGGCGGCTAGTGGGTCTTCTCGACTGGTTGGGAGGCGGGACGGGTCGAGAGCCCGACGGGTTCGAGCTGCCTTCGAATCATCCCCGTCGAGCCGAGCACGAGATGCTGAGCGCGATCATGCGCGAGGCGTCGAACCCAGGCGACTGGCCCGACATCGAGACATTGGCGTCGTTCCAGCCCATCCTGTCCGCCGATTCCGCCGCGTGCGTCCGTCTCGTGCACGCCGCGACGGAGCGGCCGGGGCGCATGTCCTGGCACTTGCAGGCGCGGTGGAGAGAGCACTATGCGCGGGCCGTTAGCCTGAGGCCCCTGACGGCGAGCTACATGGAGCAGTTCCGCGTCAATGTCGTGCCGTCGGTGGTGATTCACGCGATCACGGAGCGTGCGTTGCCGTGGACACCGACCGAGCGCGGGGCGCTGCTCGAGCAGTTGGGCGCGTATGGGATCGACCATCACGTGTTACTGGCGCTGCTGCCACCACCTGACGCCGTAATCCCCGATGAGCTGCGGTCCGTGCTCGTACGCCTCCAAGCCACGCGGGTGACGCGCAGTGCCGACAAAGACATGATGCGGCTCGCGCTCGCGCTCAACGATCTCCTGTCCGGCGATCGTGGTGTCGGCCTCGACGCGGGCGAGCCGTGGACCGCCGGTACCGAGTCGACGCTCGCGCACGATCCGTGGAAGGCCCTCGGCCGCCATCTCGCGGGCGCGAGCGCGCCAAAGCTATCGGCCAAGTGGAAGCGCGAGACCGAGCGATTGATCGCGGCGGTCGGTGAAGATGAGGTGCGCGCGCGAGTCGTCGAGTGGTTGCACGCGGCGAGCGAGGGCGGTCTGCCGCCGATCGGTCCGCGCAACGGGGATTTCCTGCGCGGGATGCTCTGGTGTGTCTCGCGCGGCAATGACGCCGTGTCGGCGCGCATCATAGGCGATGTCGCGCTCGCGGTTTCGCGGAAGATTCCGAACATCGGCATGCGCTCACCCAAGGTGCTGAACGCGTGCATCGCGTTGTTGGGTGAGCTGTCGGACCGCGAAGGTCTCGCGCAACTCACGCGCTTGCGCACGAAGGTCAAAGGCCAGGTCGCGCAGGGACTGATCGCGCGGACGATGGAGGCCGCGGCGCAGCGTCAGGGCATGACGGTGGCCGATCTCGAGGAGATCGTCGTGCCCGCGTTCGGCTTGGATGCGTCGGGCGCTCGAAGCGAGACGCTGGGCGAGCACGTGGCCACGGTGCAAGTCGCCGGTTCCGATCGCGTCGATCTCACCTGGCGCGCGGCAAACGGGCGCGCGCAGAAGAGTGTCCCGGCCGCCGTTCGTCAGGAGCACGCCGAGTCGTTGGCGGGACTCAAGCGCACGTGTAAGGACATCGCCTCGACGTTAGCGGTCCAGCGCGAGCGGATGGAGCAGCTACTGTTGGCGGAACGCGTGCTCCCGTACGCCGCGTGGCGAGAGCGCTACTTGGATCATCCGATCGTCGGCCAGTTCGCGCGGCGGCTCATGTGGCATTTCGAGGATGGCACGCACGCCGCCGTCGGTGCGTGGGACGGCGCGGCGCTCGTCGATGCGGCGGACGATCCACTCGGCTGGATCGGACCGGCGGCGCGCGTCCGGTTGTGGCATCCGATCGGATTCGATGTCGACGCGATCACCGGGTGGCGCCGATGGCTGGAGCGCCACCAGGTCGTGCAACCGTTCAAGCAAGCGCATCGCGAGATCTACATCCTCACGGACGCCGAGCTCGGCACGCGAACGTATTCGAACCGGTTTGCGGCTCATATCGTGAGGCAGCATCAGTTCGCCGCGTTGTGCAAGGCGCGCGGGTGGCGATACCGCTTGCAGGGGACGGGGTTCGATGGCTACAACACGCCCACGCTCGTGTTGGGCGCGCGGGGTCTCAGGGCCGAGTTTTTCGTGGAGCCGTGCGAGGACCACGAGGCCGCGATCGCGCCGTATGCCAGTACCGACCAGGTGCGATTCTTGGATGAGGCGGGTGGAGCACTCGAGCTCACCGAAGTCCCGGCGCTCGTGTTCTCGGAGGCGATGCGGGATGTCGATCTCTTCGTTGGCGTCTCCAGTGTCGGGACGGATCCGATGTGGCTCGATGGCGGTCACCGGCCGGAATGGAACACGTACTGGCAGGGATTCGCGTTTGGCGATCTCAGTCAGACGGCGGAGTCGCGTCGGGATGTGATTGAACGTCTGTTGCCAAAGCTGACCATCGCGTCGCGCGCGCGGATCGAGGGCAAATTTCTGGTCGTCCGGGGCGACGTGCGGACGTACAAGATCCATCTGGGGAGCGGCAACATCCTGATGGAGCCGAACGATCAGTACCTCTGCATCGTGCCCGACCGGGCCGGCGGCGACGGCAAGGAACGGCTGTGGGTGCCGTTCGAGGGCGACGGGACGCTGAGCGTGATCCTGAGCAAGGCGTTCTTGCTCGCGAACGACACGACGATCACGGACGAGACGATTCTCCGGCAGATTCGGCGGTAGCGGTCAACACGGCCGAAGCATGTCGCGTAATGGTCATTACGCATACAGGTTGTCGACAGCGACTTCTCACCGGAGTATCCGTGCGTCACCTGTTCTTGTCCGCCACACTGGTCGCCTCGGTTGCGGTCCAGGCCGTTGCCCAACCCGCGCCACCCACGCCTGAGCAACTCGCTCAACGCGTGAAGACCTACAAGGAGCTCGAGTCGATCGCGACGATCGAGCACAAGCTCATGGTCCCGATGCGGGACGGCATCCACCTCCAGACGGATGTCTATCGCCCCAAGGGTGACGGAAAATACGCGACGATCTTCGTCCGTACGCCGTACAACTTCAACTGGTACGATGTCCGAAACGGCGTCCCGGCCGACGCGACCGCGATTCTCGACGCGGTGAGTCGCGGGTACGCGTACGTCGTCCAGAACGAGCGCGGCAAGTTCTTCAGCGAAGGCACCTGGGACATCCTGGGCCCACCGCGCACCGACGGCTACGATGCGATCAAGTGGATCACCACGCAGCCCTGGTCAAACGGCAAGCTCGGCACCCTCGGCTGCTCGTCCACGGCCGAATGGCAGATGGGCGTCGCCGCGCTCGGTGCGCCGGGGCATGCGGCGATGGTACCGCAAGGGTTCGGCGCCGGTGTCGGCCGCGTCGGCCCCTTCTATGAACAGGGCAACTGGTACCGCGGCGGCGCGGTGCAGATGCTGTTCATCGACTGGCTCTACGGCGAGCAGACGCCGGCTTTCCGGCCCAAGTTCCCCGCTGGCATGACGCCACAGCAGCTCGAGGATGCCTCGCGCTACTACGACCTCGCGCCGCACGCGCCCAGGGTCGACTGGATGGAAGCGTTCAAGCATCTGCCCGAGAAGGACATCTTCAAGGCCGTCGACGGCCCACCCGGCATCTTCGCGGATTCCGTGAAGGGCATCGCGACCGGCGGCGACATGATCGCGCGTGAGCCGAACGATTCCGCCTGGTATCGCGGCGGCTTGTACCACGACGATATGCCGTTCAAGGTGCCGAGCTTGTGGTTCATGTCGTGGTATGACGTCTCGATCAGCCCGAACCTCGAGATTTTCAATCACGTCCGCAAAACCGCCTCGCCGGAAATCGCCAAGAATCAATACGCGGTCATCGCGCCGGTCGGTCATTGCGCCTACAAGCGCGCGACGGATTCGACCGTGGTGGGTGAGCGGTCGATGGGTGATGCGCGGTACGGCTATGACTCGCTCGTCTACTCGTGGTTCGACCACTTCTTGAATGGCAAGGACAACCACCTGCTCGACACGTTGCCGCACGTTCGCTACTACACGATGGGGATCAACAAGTGGCAGACGTCGGATACGTGGCCGCCGAAGGGCGCCGAGCCGCAGACGTTCTACCTCGCGGCTGGTGGCGGCCTCGGGTCGAAATCCCAAAGCACTGACAAACCGGATGGGTTCACCTACGATCCAATGAATCCGGTGCCGACGTATGGCGGTAACGTGTGCTGCGAGCCTGGCGTCATACCGGGGTCGATGGATCAGCGGAAAATGGAGACGCGGCCGGACATTCTCGTGTACACGACGGACGCGTTTACCAAGCCGAGCGAGTTGTCCGGTCCTATCACCGTCAATCTTTATGTGTCATCGGATCGGAAAGACACGGATTTCACGGTGAAGCTGATCGACGTGTATCCCGATGGCCGCGCGTACAATCTCGACGAGACGATTCAGCGTATGCGGTATCGCGAGGGCTACAATAAGAAAGTGTGGATGGAGCCAGGAAAGGTGTACAAGGTCACGCTTGGCCCCATGAACACGTCGAACTACTTCGATACCGGCCACAAGCTCCGCATCGAGGTCTCGAGCTCCAACTTCCCGCGCTTCGATCGGAATTTGAATACGGGCGGGAACAACTATGACGAGACGCAGCCGCTCGTGGCGCACAACGTCGTGCATCACTCGAAGCAGTATCCCTCTTCGGTAACGGTGACGGTGATGAATCACTCGGCCGAGACGGCGCAGGTTCAGTAGCGTTCACATAGCCCGGGGGCGTCACGGTCAGTCAATTCGACCATAAGACGTCGAGCAGACAGTAGGCCGACGCTCCCGCGGCACTCTCCAGGTTCCTCGAGACTGGAGAGAGTCATGGTGACACGATCGTTGTTATATGGATTTGCTACGCTCTGCGCCCTGATATCGAGTCGGCAGGACTGGACCGCCAACGGCGCGAGCGCGTGCGAGAAGTATCTCACCCCTGAGGTCGTCTCCACCATCATGGACGGCCCGGCGGAGCAACCGAAGCAGGACGCCGCGAACTCATGCCACCGCGGCAGTCTCTATGTTACCCTCTCCGTGAGGACCAGGGATGTCGAGGAATTCCGAAGGGAGATACCGAGGATCGCCGATGCGCACCCCTTGAGCGGGGTCGGCGACGCCGCGTATTGGAACGGGGGAGGGGCGACCACCGCGGTCAAAGGCCGTCGCGAGTGCGTGATCAGCGTCCTCGTTCCACAATTCGCCAAAATTCACAACGCCGAACTGGGTCAGAAGTTCGGCGAGATCTGCAACAAGTTGTTGGCGTTGCCGTGAGCGGCCTACGGCGTGAGCATGAGCTTTTGCACTCGCCAGTTGAGCAACTCGGCCACATACAGCTCGTGCTCCGAAGGACACGCGAGCGCGTGTATCCAGCCGAACTTCTTCAGTGTTCTGCCTGATCCCCCGAGCCAGCCGAGGACTTTTCCGTCGAGGCTCAGCTTGTAGATGCGACC
>DASRDS010000285.1:0-28798 GCA_035652495.1 Gemmatimonadaceae bacterium | reverse complement strand
TCGGATGATTACACGCGATCCAGACATCACGCGACTGCTCGATCGGCTGGACGCTCGAGGGTTCGTCTCCCGGAGCCGGGACGCCGAGGACCGCAGGACCGTGCTGGCTCGGATCACGCCGCAGGGCTTGCGCATGCTCACCAAGCTCGACACACCCATTCAGGATGCACGCCGCCGCGTCCTGGGCCACCTTGGCCGGGAACGTTTGGCGGAGCTCGGCGAACTGCTCCGCCAGGCTCGGAGCCAGGTGGCGTGAACTTTTTGGCGTTTGCTTGATTAGTTGTTATAACGACTATCGTCTCACCAATCACTGGACCACTATCATGTCGACCGCCGTCAATCCCGACTCCCCGACCACAGTCTCGACCTGGACCATTGACCCGGTGCACTCCGTGGCCGAGTTCAAGGTTCGGCATATGATGGTCTCGAACATCAAAGGACAGTTCACCTCGCTGCGCGGCGTGCTCAACCTCGACGCCGAGGACGTCACGCGCTCTTATATAGAAGGGGAGATCGACGCCGCGTCGGTCACGACCCGGGATACCCAGCGCGACGCGCACCTCAAGAGCGCTGATTTCTTCGACACCGAGCGGTTCCCCACGCTCTCGTTCATGTCGACGCGGGTCGCTCGCGCGGCGAACGGCAGCCTCGACGTGACGGGCGATCTCACGATCCACGGCATCACGCGTCGCGTCGTCTTCAGCGTCGACGGCCCGACCGCCCAGCACAAGGATCCATGGGGCAACGTGAAGATCGGCGCGTCGGCCACGACGCACATCAACCGCAAGGATTTCGGCCTCGTGTGGAACGCCGCGCTCGAGACGGGCGGCCTCTTGGTCGGCGACGAAGTGACGATCACCCTGGAGATCGAGTTCACGAAGGCCTAAGCCAAAACGGCTGCCACCGCGATCCCGATTGCCACGACGTCCTCGACCACCGCGGCCGGAATGGCCCCGATCCGCGAGATCGCTTTGAGCCGCAAGCTGTGCCCGGCGAACGTGCCGATCACGGCACCGATGAGACCTACGACGCCACCGGCCACGCGCACGACCGGCGTGCCGGTGGCGACGTAGCACCCGACGAACGCGCCGCTCACGATCCGCGCCGCCAGCGGCATCGGTTTCGTACGCGATGGCGTATATGGCAGCAGGTCGCCAACGAGCTCGCCCACCGCTAACACCGCGACGATCGCGCCCGCGACGCGAACGTGCCGCGCCAACAGGAGCACCGCCGGTGCGGTAAAAGTCCGCAGGCCCGCCACGAGACCCAGCGCGAACGCGACGACCAGCACGTTCAGCATCGTCGAATCCTAACCCTGGCCTGGCACGATGGGCCAGGACGGGATATGCTGGCACGGTGGCCCTCTCCTCGACCGTCTACACCTTTGAAATCGACCTGTCCGACGTCGATCGCAACGTGTACACCCCGCTGTCGATCCGCGTCGCGCGCCATCCGTCGGAGACCGAGGAGTACCTGGTCACCCGCGTCCTCGCCTACTGCCTGGAATACGCCGAGGGCATAACCTTCTCGGCCGGCCTCGCCGAACCCGACATGCCGGCACTGACGGTACGCGATCTGACCGGCGCGCTTCGCGTGTGGATCGAGATCGGCGCTCCCGATGCCGCTCGACTGCACAAAGCCAGCAAAGCCGCGCCACGCGTCGTCGTCTACACGCACAAGAACGCGCCGCTCCTCGTGCGACAGTGGGCCGGCGAGTCGATCCATCGGGCCGCCGCGCTCGAGGTCTATGGGTTTGACCATGAGCTCATCGATAGTCTCGCCGCCCACTTGGAGCGGCGCATGGCGTTCTCCCTCACCATTACCGATCGCCAGATGTATGCATCGGTCGCGAGCGAGACAATCACCGGCGCGGTCACGCGCTATCCTCTCGAGGTCTGAAATGCGATTGCTGCTCGCCGCCGTGTTGGTTGCCAGTACCGCCAACGCCCAGCATCAGGACTCGGTCGTCGCCAGCCGCATTACGACGCTGTTCCATGCCCTGGGCACCGGAGACTCTGCGGAGCTCCGCCGCACGGTCACCAGCGACTTCTATCTGTTCGAGCACGCCCGCTGGAACGCGGACACTCTGCTCCGCTTGATGCCCGCGGTGCACGGCCGCCACTGGTCGCCCGATAGCATGCGCGTCACCGTCGCCGAGCCGCTCGCCTATGTCACCTATGTGAATCACAGCGAGGGCGCTCCGATCTACTGGCTCGAGAGCGCCGTGCTGCGTCACGCCGGCGGCACCTGGCGCATCGCCTTCATGCACTCGACGCGCATGCCGCTGCCCACGGACACGGCGGGCCTCGGCGACTGGCATCCGATGGGCAACGGCGGCTACATGATGCGTCTCGTCGGCAGCACGCCGCCGTCACCAACCGAGATGACCGCCTTCCGCGTGCGCTATCCCGCCACCATGAAGGCCGATAGCGGGGTCCACTACCACCTCGGCACCGAGCACGCCACGATCCTCAAGGGCACGCTCATGGTCGGCTTCGGCGATACCGCCGACTACTCGAAAATGAAAGCCTACGGACCCGGCAGTTTCCTCGTCATCCCTGCCGGCACCCACCACTACGAGACCATGCGCGGCGAGGTCGAAGCCCAGATCGAGGCGGTCGGTCCCATGACCACCATCTGGCTCACTCATGCCGGCCCTTGATTGACACGGTTCTTGCTCTACGCGCGTGGTATGCTGATTATCATTTTGATCCTGCTGTTCCTATTGGTCGGTGGCGGTGGATACTACATGGGACCCGGCGTTGGATATTACGGCGGCGGCATCCTGGATCTGATCATATTGATCCTGATCCTCTACCTCCTGTTCGGCAGAGGTCGCACTCGCCTGTAGCAGGCGCCGGATCGTAATTTCCACCGGATGCAGGCACCGGATGGCGACTACGAAACGCGCGTGCGTTCGAGCTTCGACAAGCAGCGGTTCATGACAACGATCGGGGCCACCTTGTCGCGCGTACAGCCCGGCGAGGTGGCCATCGACCTTGAGTACCGGGACGATCTCGTTCAGCAACACGGATTCCTCCACGCCGGCGTCGTCGCCGCGATCGTCGACAGCGCCTGTGGGTATGCGGCGCTGACGCTCATGCGGCCGGGCACCGCGGTGCTCACCGTCGAGTACAAGGTGAACCTCCTCGCACCCGCGCAGGGCCAGGCGTTCCGAGCCCACGGTCGCGTCGTGCGATCCGGACGGACGATCACGGTGTGTACCGGTGACGTGAGCGTCGTCGAGACGGGTTCGACGATCGCGGTGATGCAGGCCACCATGATCGCCGTCGACGCTCGCGACGACCGACGCGACTAAAGAGCAATTCAGGCCACGCGGCCCCGGCGCGAATAGATACCTTAGGGTATGCATCCAACCACCCTGGATGACTTCGAGGCCCGCCTCGTACCGGTCCTGCGCCTCATCGCCGATCGCGTGGATGAACCCCCATCGCTCGCCGAGCTCGCCTCCGCCGCGTGCCTCTCGCCCTTCCACTTTCACCGCGTGTGGCGAGCCGCGACGGGCGAACCTATAATGGAAAGCGTCCGGCGAATACGTCTCGAGGTAGCGGCCCACCGCCTCGCCGCCACGTCAGCGTCAGTCACCCACGTAGCGCTGGAGACGGGCTACAGCTCATCCCAAACGTTCGCCCGCGCTTTTCGGCAGGCCACGGGACGGACGCCGAGCGAAGCGCGACACGCTGGACCAGATGTGCGACGCCCCCTTCCCGGACCGACCGACTCCGCCCTGCGGGTCGAGATCATCACGCTGGCCCCTCTCACCATCATCGCCAAACGCCGCGTCGGCGCCTGCCCCATTCGCGACCTCGGACCCACCTTCGGCGCCGTCTGGTCATGGGCCGCCTCGAACGGCCATACCACCCGCGTCCGTGGCATCTACGGACTTCCCCTCGATGACGATCACTATGATGCTGGATTCGACTTCGGCCCCGATCTCGCCGCGCCCGACGGCATGCACCTCGTACGCATTGACCGTTGCGAGTGCGCGCAAATCCGCATGCACGGACCGTACGAGAATCTCGAGCCAGCGCTCGATTTCCTCTACGGCGGCTGGCTGCCGCAATCCGGCCGCGAGCCAGCCGACGTGCCATTGATCCATCGCTTCTACAACGATCCAGACAACACGCCAGAATCAGACCTCGTCACCGATCTACTACTCCCATTGCGTGTCTGAGCTACTCTCGGCGAATGTCTCTCGCCTCTTTGTCGTCACGGAGCGCCACAAAACGCGAATGCCGGAGATGGTCGTCGGATGTCCACTCTCGGAACTCGATCTCGGCGACCACCTCCGGCCTGACCCACTGATAGCGACACATCGCCTCGGCGGTCAGCCCTTCGCCCCATCCTCCCTTCGCTGACTGAGGCAGATTGTCGAACGGACAGGCCGCGACCTCGAGCTGCCGCAGTCGCAGAAGGACCTGGTGCCGTACGTCCGGCGTGAAGCCATTCTGGATCCTGCCGACGAACACGAGCCGGTCTCGATTATCGTAGTACCCAACGGCAACGTCGGCGAAGCTCCCGTTGTCGATCCGATAGCCGCCGATGACCAGTTCCTGGCGCCGGTTCACCTTGAACTTGACCCATGCGCCACTGCGAGCCTTCGACTCGTAATGGCTCTCAATACGCTTGGCGACGACACCCTCCAAGCCGTGCGCCCTCACCGCGGCCACAAGGGCCCGCGGTGCGAAGTCGAGAATGGGCGCACGCCTCACGGGATGCCGGACATTCTGCATAACGCCATCGAGAAGCTCCCGCCGCCTGGCGAGCGCAAGTCGTCGGACGTCACGACCTCGGAACACCAACACATCGAACACGAAGTAGGCAAGCCTTCGGGCGTCGCCTGCCCGGTGCTGCAGCAAACCGAATGATGGCATGTCCTGATCGTCGAACGCGACCACTTCGCCGTCGAGGATCGTGCCGTCTTCCACGGCGCTCAGGCCATCCGCGATCGAAGGAAATCGACCTGCGAACGAGTGATTGCGTCGCGAGATCAACGCCACCCGATCGCCCTTTTTGATCGCGAGCGCACGATACCCGTCCCACTTGATCTCATACTGCCAACTGGAACCTTCCGGCAGCTGCGATACCGCTTTCGGCAGCATCGGCTCGACGAAGGCCATATCGCTCCGCGGCAGCGCCTCGAGATCCACACCCGTGCCCATACCGACCTGACACCGGCCCCGGACCTCCCACGGTCACTCCGCCACGACGGCGACCGCTTCGACTTCGACCAGGAACTCGGGCCGAAAGAGCCGCGAGACCTGCACGAGCGTACTCGCCGGAGGACTCTCGCGGTCAACGTACTGGTCACGGATTTCTCGAAAGTGAGCCAGCTGCGAGCAATCGAGCACAAAGGTGTTGAGCTTGATCACATCGCGGAACGACCCACCTGCGGCTTCCACAGCGGCCTTCAGGTTTTCGAAAACCTGTTGTACCTGACGGCGAAAGTCGCCGGTTCCGACGACGTTGCCCGATGTATCCAGCGCGACTTGGCCGGCGATGAACACGATCTTCCCACCGGTGACCGTCGCCACCTGCGAGTACCCAACGGACTTGGGCATACTCGGCGGAATCAATAACTGAACGTTGCGTGACATGTCGCAGATCTTAGCCCCTGGTCCGACATTCTTCCAATCGATATTGTTGATTATGACTATCGATCGCATGAATTTGGCGGGGATCGACCTCAATCTTTTGACCGCGCTGGATGCCCTCCTGGCGGAGGGGAGTGTGAGTCGAGCCGCCGAGCGTCTCCACCGGTCGCAGCCCGCCACGAGTCACGCCCTCAAGCGACTGCGGCATCTCTTTCGCGATCCGCTCTTGGTCCGAGTCGGAGCCCGCATGCAACTGACCTCGCGCGGCGAGTCACTCCGCGGAGCGGTGAACGATGCCTTGGGTCGGGTGCGCGATCTGCTGGATGGAGAGCGCTTCGATCCGTCGCGCAGCACGCGGACGTTTCGTTTGGTCGTTTCCGACAATGCCGGCACCATGGTGCTGTCGCCACTCCTCAAGCGATTGGCGAACGACGCGCCAATGGTTGCCATTCGCCTTCTGCCGCCCTCAGTCGCACGATTCGACCTCGTGGAGCTGTCACGAGCGATCGATGTCCTCGTCTCGTGCGCGCCAAGCCAGTTCAAAGGCTTCTATCAGCAGCGCCTATTCGGAGATTGCGATGCGTGTGCGATGCGAAAAGGTCATCCATTAGCGAAGCGCCTCACCCGCAAGAACTTCCTCACGGCCCGCCACGTCGCGGTCGTCGCGCGCGAATTCTCGGAAGATCCGGTCGACACATGGCTGCGCGAAGAGGGCTGCTCCCGCAATGTCGCGCTGACGGTCCCCACGTATCTCCAGGCACTTCACATAGTCGCCGACTCGGACCTCATCGCGGTACTGCCCGAGGGATTGATCCGGGCACACTCCGCCGTACTCGGGATCGTGGCGACACCAGTGCCGATGGACGCAGGCACATTCGACGAATACCTCCTACATCCTGCCCGAACCCATACCGATGCCGGCTGCGTCTGGCTGCGCACCCTCATAAAGGAAGTTGCCGCTTCGTTCGACTCCCGCCAACGCCGAACTGGCTCTGTCATCCGGACCAGAGCCAGTTCGCGATCGATAGCCTAACGGCGTCCTACGGACACGTATACTTGGTATTCCCGTTGCGAGCCGTCACGTCAGCGATCGGGAACGGCTGCACGGTCGCGTGCGTATCCGGCCCCTGGTTCGCCACGTTGTCCCACGTGGTATCCGTCACCGCGGGCAACCCATAGTCCCGAATCGCGGCGACCCGATTGCCCGATGGCTCCCCCGTCGACGATGCGATATACTCGTTCAAGATGAGATCACGGACCCCCGTGTACGTCCCGGGATTCGCGACCGGCGCGATATGGCCGACCATCGTGCGGACGTTGTTTATTTCGCTCACGGCCCCAGCCAGATCGTTGAGACCGAGACGGATTTGCGCGCCGTAGAGATGCAAGTCCTCGTTCCGAATGATCGGAATCGGGCTCGCTGGCGTCGCGTACATCGCCAACGTGAGCGGCGAGGCGACGATGTTGTACGACGTCACGGCCGTTCCGACGTTCGGCTTGAACTTGTGGGTGAAGCGGAGATCCGTCGGATCCATCGCGTCGACCGCCTCGTTCAACAGGAAATAGGTCGTGATCGTCCCGTTGAGCGGGTTGGGGATATCGCCGGACTGACCCGAGAACAGGTGATAGACCGCCAACGCGTCATTGAAGTCGCCGAGCGAGTCGGGCGGCGCGAGCGCACCCGTGTTGTACAGGAACGTCGCGTGCAAGGCACTGTCCGCGCGAGTGAGCGCGGTGAGATCCGGCGATCCCGCCGTCGTCGTGGTCGGCGGCGTCCCACCTGGTGAACGCGCGATGGCATAGGCCAACTCGAGATTGGCGCGCGCCGCCAATGCGCGATTAAAGCCGGCGAACGAGCCCGCGGCGGTGCTCGGACTCGCTTGCGAGGCCACCGCCGCGAACCCGGCATCCAGCCCACCGGGCAGCCCGGGCGTATTGTCGACGTTCAACTGCGTCAGGCCAGAGTCGAGCAGGGCCACGATGAACTGCCATGTGTTGCGCGAGCAAAGAATGGGCTGAGGCGCCGTGCTGGCCACGAGCGGCCCCTGCACCGGCACGCCTAGGGTGTCCTTCGTCTCGGCCGCGTACATATAGGACAGAGCCTCGAGCGTGTACACGATGCCCTTGAACTTGGCCAGGTCTCCGGCGGAATACGCGGGATTGGCCTTCGGCAGATCCGCGAGCAGACTCTGGGCATTACGGATCGCGGTGAACTGATTCGTCCAGTTCGACGTCGCATAGAAGGTGCTGTTCTCGATCGCGACGCCATCACCCAACCACTCCGTGATCGAGCGCGGATCGGTAATCGTGAAATTCGCCGCCACCCGCGCGAAGCTGTCCATCGCGTTGATGCGAGTGCCGAAATCGAACTTCTGCATGTAGACCACGCCGCCCAGTCTCGCATTGAAGGCATCGGGCGCAAAGCCCGGCGTCAGCTGGTTCAGGTTCCCGACGGGGTCGTTGCTGCAGGCCGCGGCGAAGGCAACCACGGCTCCGATGATCGTCAGTGTTTTCATGATTAGAGCCCCAGGTCGACGCCGAAGAAGAAGCTCTTCGAGGGCGGATACGCGGTGATATCCTGCCCGCGCGCCGTCTGCAGGTTGCCGAAAACGCTGACCTCCGGATCAAGCCCCGTGTAGGGGAAGCTCATGAACAGGTTGCGACCCGACGCTTCGATCCGAGCCGAGCGAAGATGGCCGTTGCCGATCGCCTTCACCCACGAGACCGGCAGGTCGTATGAGAGACGGACTTCGCGCAGCTTGACGAACCGCGCGGACTCGACGTACACCGCGCTCCCGTTCTGCAGGCCCGCCAGGCGCTTCGCGATCCCGACGGAATCGGCCAGCAGGTACGGCCCGTTGTTATCGTAGTAGGCGTTCGTGATGTTGGCCGTGTTGCCGCCGACGTACCAATCGAGCACGCCGGAGAGATGCAAGCCCTTGTACGAGATCTCCTGATTGAAGCTCATCACGTCAGCCGGCGACGCGTCCCCGACTTGTTGGAAGGTTCCGTCGGGCAGGGTCTTGGCGCTGTTCACGATCTGCGACACCGACCGGCCAACCTGAATCGTGTTGGTGCCAAACGCCCCACCGAAGTCGTACTGCGTCGGGAACGCCGGGATGGGCAGCGCATCGACCCGACTATAATTGCGGTAGAACGTGTTGTTCATGATCCAGGTGAACCCGCGCGCATCGGCGATCGGTGATGCTTGGAGCGATAACTCGATCCCCGAGTTCGTGAACTGCCCGCCGTTCAGCACGACCTGCGACAGACCGGACGACGCCGGAGGAGCGGTCAGTAGCACGAGGTCGCTGACGCGTTTCTGGTATACGGTCCCCGACAGCTGGAGCTTCGATTTGAACATCGTGAGGTCGGCACCGGACTCGATCTCGGTGCTCGTCTCAGGCTTGAGGTGCGTGTCGTTCTGCACCTCGAACAGCACCTGCGCCACGTTGTAATTCTGCGCGAGCGCGTGCGTCCCGCCGTTCACGAGCGGCGTGAAGCTGGCGCTGAGCGGATAGTTGAGACCGTAGTTCGGTGCCGTCCCCGACCGACCGTACGCCGCGCGCAATTTGAAATCGTCGATGAAGCTGGCGAACTGCGGGATGCGGAGCGAGCCGGCGAACTTGGGATAGATGTGGTAGGCACTGAAGCTGCCGTTGTTCGAATTGCGGTCCGCCGTCAGGCCCGCCGTGAGGCTCAGGCGCTGCGCCAGCGTCAGGATCTGCTCCTGAGCATACAACGACATGGTCTTCGTATCGGTCTTGTTCTCGACCGACGTGATGACCTGGGCGGACGTGGGTGTCACAATGTTCGGTGGCAGCGCCTGCCCGATCGTGATCGGATTGTCGAGCGTGCGACGATCCTGTGAAATACCGATCGACGTCGTCGCATCGACGAGCTTGGACCCGGTGAAATGATGGATCAGGCTCAATGAGTAGTTATAGTACGTGTTGTTCGCCTGACCCACGGTCGAGGTCCCGACCAGCGCTTTGTTCTGCTCCAACTGCAGGGACGGAGGCGAGTAGTTCACGTCCGTCTGCCCGGTGAGATCCACCCCGCCAATCAATGACACGTGTAAGTCCTGCGCATCGGAGTGCAATACCTGCAAGGTGGCGGTCCCGCCTCCAATGAACCGATTCACCGTTGTCGGGGTCTGCTGCTCGGCCGCATCGGCAAACGCGTTGGCCAGACCGAAAGGATTCGCGACCCACCCCGTCGGCCCGACATGATCCATATTGAAGAACTGTGGCGTCGACGAGAAAATGTTGTACGGACTGACGCCGACGTTGTCGTTGCCGGTGATCCCGCGCGCGGTCACCGAATGCTGGTAGTACAGGTTGGTCGACGCCTGGAACGCGGAGGAGAACGTTTGCGTGAGATTCGTCCGCGCGCCTTGCTTCCGGTAATACGTCCCCAACATGATCCCGTTGTCGTACTGATCGTGCACATCCGCGTAGTAGTTCGTGCTATTCGTTGCCCCACGTACGCTCAAGTCGCCCTGTCCCGAGAGCTGGCCACCGCCGAAGAGCTGGTTCTGGAAGTTCTGTGGGCCGCCATACTGCGACAGTGGCAGATCCGTCGTCTGATGGGCGTCGTTCCTCCACCACGCATTCGCGCTCGCGTACGTCGGGAACGCGCGTAGCTTGAGCGAGTGCGCCAGCTCGTAGGTCCCGACTTGCCCATTCAACTCCCACTGCGCGGCGCCCGGCACGCCACGCTTCGTCGTAATGACCACGACGCCCGAGGCGGCCTTGGATCCATAAATCGCCGCGGCCGACGCACCCTTCAAGACCTCGATGGTCTCGATGTCATTCGGGTTCAAGTCGGCGATCCGGTTCGCGTTGTTGTCCTGATTCGACGGCAGGACCCCGCCGGCGCCGGCGCTCACGGCGTTCGCGTCGGAATTGATGGTCTCGTTGTTGACGATGATGCCGTCGATGACGTAGAGCGGCGAGGCGTTCGAGTTGATCGACGTAACCCCGCGAATCTGGATCTGCATCCCGCCGCCGGGGGAGCCGCCGTTGTTCTGCTGAATCACCGCGCCGGCGATCTTGCCCTGCAACGCGTTCTCCACGGTGGCCGCCGGGACCTGGTTGATCTGGTCCGAGTTCAAGACCGCGACGTCGTTCGCCGAGTTCTTGGACGAGATGCTCGTCGCGACGCCGGTGATGACTTCCGCATCGAGCTTCAACACGTCGCGCTCGAGCGCGATCGTGAGATCCGACTGGTCGGCCGCCAGAGGGACCGTGACCGACTTGAACCCGATCCGGCGGACTTGCACCATCTGCGCACCGACCGGCGCGCGAAACGCAAACGCCCCGCTGTCGTTCGTCGCGCCGCCGACCGTCGTATTGAGGAGCCGCACACTCGCCGCCGCGATCGGCGCGCTCCCCGGTGTCTCGACGACATGCCCCGTGATCCGGCGTGTCGTTTCCTGCCCCGCGACCGTGCTCCTCGCGAACACCAATGCCGCGAGACCTGCGCACACTGCGAGTTGCTTCATGAGCCCTCCGAGAGTGGATGTGCCAGGCCGAAGCTAGGCTGTTACTCGAAGGGCTGTCTTGAACGAAACGAACACACTCTCTATACACGGACGCGCGTTCAGGACACGATGCCGACATCGCTATTACAGGACGCTGTCAGGCTCAGGAAAAGACCGCGCGCCGGAATACGCCAGGTGAGGCGCCGACGGTCGCCGTGAACGCGCGCGTGAAGTGACTCTGATCGGAGAATCCGGTGTGCAAGGCGATCTGGCTGAGCGTGAGATCGCCGACGCCCAGCAGGGCGCACGCGCGCCTCACGCGCAGTATGGTCAGGTACTGCGCAATGCTACAGCGGTGGACTTCCCGAAACACGCGCGCGAGGTGCACCGGATGCACTCCCGCGCTCGCCGCCAACGCGCTGATGCGCACGAGGCCCACGTAGTGGGCGTCGAGATATTCGATGACCGGCGCCAGCCACCGGGGTTGCCGGTTCGCGGGTCGAGCGCGGGGCTCGAACGCGTAGCCGATGAGCTCCGCCATCAGCGTTTCGGCGGTGAGACAGTCGAGCGCATAGCCTCCAGCGCGGGCACGCAAGAATTCGCTGTGCAGTTGCAGCAGCGAACTAAACGCCAGCGTCTCATGGATTTCGGTCGCCCTCGTGCTCATGGGACGGTTCACGTCCGCGATCATCTGCGCGGTGTGGGCATCGAACTCGATGGCGAAGAGCCGTGCCCCGACGTGCCCTATTTCATCCTGATGCTCGACTCCGGCCGGGCAATAGCCGAACGAAAATGGCCGGTGAGGACGTTCGATCGATCCCAGGTGCTCGCGATACGCGCCGGTGAGCAGCAGCCAGAAGTGGGGGCATTCGTGCGTGTGCTGCGGGAGGAACGCGGCGTGCGCATGGTGCAGGTCGGTCATGCGCAGCCCGGCGACCTCGCGATGCGTGGCCACGCGGCCGTAGAACTGACCGCGCGCGAGACACCGCGTCCCTTGGTGCCGAGACATACCGCCAAATTGCGGTCAGGTATCCGTCTCCGCCCGAAGTGCGTGACGAACCGACGGTGCCCCGTGATGATCAGCTGAAATAGGGCAACAGAAAGGCCGAATCCTCGACGTGCTAACCTGAAGTGTCGTGCACGGCGGCAATCGGCACCCGATAGATGTTGCCGAGGCCATTGAGCACGCTATGTAACGCCTGCTCGATCTCCGGGTACGTCAGCGCCCGATCGCGCGGCGTATCGCCGAACCCATGCTCGCTCGTGTAGTAGAGCCACCGTCCGTCGGCCGTGATCCGAGGACTGTAATCCCGAGTCGGCGTGCTCAGCACGGTCAGCTTGCGTGCCGGCGTCCACCGGCCGTCGCGATGATCGCTCACGTAGAGATCGTACGCCTCGACGTCATTGGCTGGTCCCGCATCGAAGACCATGAAACTGTCGTCGGGCGCGATGTATGGCTCGCGCGCATCCCAATTGGGAATGTTGACCTCGGGTGGCAGGAGCTCCGGGCTGCTGTAGCCCGTTTCCGTCCGTCGCGTCACGTAGATCCGCGCCGGTCCATCAGTCGGCTGCACGTTGAAGTACACGACGCCATCACGCGTCTCGGAGATGAACCACAGAAACTCGAAGTGGTTGAACGGCGCACCCAGCACCTGTGGCTCGCTCCACCCGTTGGCGGATCGATGCATCACCCAGATGTGATAGGTCGTCGGCCGCACACCGTCGATCGGCCGGTCGGACAGAAAGTACATCCGCTGGCCGTCCGGGGTGAGGATCGGATCGTGATCGCGCCAGCGGCCGGAGAACGGCGCGACGTCGGGTTGACTCCACCCCTTCGCGGTCCGGTGCGACCGGAGGATCGCGTACGCATATGAGCGTGGGACGCTGCGCGAGAAGTAGATCGTATCGCCATCGAGCGTCAACGCCCCGCCGAATTCATTGAACTCCGTCGAGATCACGCCGGGCCCGACCATCTCGGGCCGCACCAGACTGTCGGGCGAACCGGCCAACGCCGCCACCAGCACCATGGCGATCATCGCGTAGCCGCCTCGCGAACCTGACGCGTTGGAATCGCGTAGATATTTCCCAACCCGTTCAACACGGATCGCAGCCCCGTCTCCATGGCCGGCCAGGTGAACGGCCGCTCGGGCGTATCCATCGCGAAGCCCCGCTCACTGGTGAAGTACATCGTCTCACCGTCCGGCGAGAAACTCGGACAGCACTCGGCCGCCGCGCTGTTCATCGGCACGGGCAGATGCACTGGCGGACCCCAGGCATCTCCGACCTTCCGGCTCGCGTAGAGATCGCCACGGGAATAACTCGTCCCCGGACCCACCATCTCATCCTCGCGCCCGGCCGACATGAAGACGAGCAACGTTCCGTCCGGGGAGACCGCCGGCCCGATCTCGAACCCGGACGAGTTCGGCGCACCGAGTGAGGCCGGCGTCGTCCATCCATGACCGTCGCGATGCGCGACATAGAGATCGAAGCTGCCCGCGCCACCCGGCCTGGTCGACGCGAAATACAGGCTCCCGTCCGGCCCAAACGCCGGTGTCATCTCCGCCCCATCCGAGTTCACGGGACTCGGAAGCGCCTCAGGCGCCGTCCACCCGCCACCGGCGGCGCGATGCACGATCCACAAGTGCGGTGCACCACCGCGCGTCGACATGAACACCAATGCGCGTCCATCACGCGACACCGCGGGATCACTATCGTTGTAGCGCCCCGAGAACACGGCCACCCGCGGCGTTGTCCAGCGACCGTGCACGCGCGCACTGACGCAGATCACGGAGTAGTATGGTTCGGCCGACCGCTTCACGAAATACACCGTATCGCCGTCCGGCGTGAACGCAGCGCTGCGCTCGTAATCCGGCGTCGAGACCACACCAGGCGCGAAGAGCACGGGCTGCGCGGACAACGTCCCACGCGTCGCGCACAGCGCACCGGAAAGCCAGACCAGCATAGCGCGCTTCACCATGGCCCCGATAGTCGCACGTGTCGCGCGCGGACGCAACCACCACTCCTTTGGGGGCGGTGCGATGCGCGTCAAATCATGGTCAAGCGCTTGGCAAGATAACGACGTCCCATTCCTCCAATCCCTGGCCGTCGCCAGGTGGTATCCTACAGCATGCCACGATGGCTCATGCTGCCCTTGATCGCTCTCGGCTGCCAACCCACGGCCCCCGCTGAGCACTACGGCTTCGTCGCCCGCCTCGGCGACGACACCATCTCAGTCGAGAGCGTGACACGCCATTGCAACATCGAAACGAGCGACGAAGTCGATCGGTTCCCGCGCGTCCGCGAACGGCATACCGAAATCGAGCTCGCGTCCGATGGCAGCATTCGACATCTCACGATGCAGATCCGCACACCGAGCGAACCGTCGACCGAACGCCAACGCCAGGTGGCGGTGGATGTCACGGCAGACTCGGTCCATATCGTAAAAACGGATAGCACGGGTACGATCCGGCGTACATTCGCCACACAAGGCGGCACGGTGGAGGGACATCTCCCACAGATGTACAGCCTGTATGAGCTCTACTTCGCGAATGCGCTGAAACGCGCCGCCGCCTCGAAGCCCGCCGGAGATACGGAACCGATGCGGCAATTCTACATTGACCGGGAGTTCGACCAGTTCCCCTTGGGGCACGGCGTCGTACGCGTCCTACCCGGCGGCAAGGCCGACATCGTACACGATTGGCTGGCCGGAGTCGGCGAGGCCACCTTCGACTCGGCCGATCATATGCTCACCTACTCGGGCGCTCGGTCGACATACAAAATGGAAGTGAACCGGGTCACCACCCCTCTCGACGTTCACGCCGTCGCCGAGCGATTCGAAGCGACTGAAGCAAAGACGGGAGTGAGACAGCTCAGTGTGCGCGACACCGTGCGCGCGACCATCGGCCAAACGACCCTCACCGTCGATTACGGCCGCCCCCTCGCCCGCGGCCGCGTCCTACTCGGCAATATCATTCCCTTTGACTATGTCTGGCGCACCGGCGCCAACGCCGCCACGCAATTCACCACCTCGACCCCGATCGTCCTGGCCGGCCTCCGCGTCCCCGCCGGGATGTACACGTTGTGGACCGTGCCACGCACGCATGGCGCCGACTTGATCGTCAACAAACAGACCGGACAATGGGGCACGGACTACGACAGCACACATGATCTCGGCGTGACACCGATGAAGAGTGAGACGCTCTCGACGCCCGTCGAACAATTCACGATCACCATCGCCCCGGCCAACGCCTCCCACGGCACACTCGCGATGGCCTGGGGCCCGTTTCGCTGGACCGCGCCAATCGAGGTCCGCTGAATCAACGCCCGACGCGCTTGGCCTCGAGCTCGCGACGGGTCAGTGTGGGATTCGGGTACACGAAATCCGCGCCAACGCCCGCGACGATGAGGAACCACTCAGAGGAGTCAAATTCGCCATCGACGCTGCAGAACAGGGACACGCCGATGCCGCTCTCAACTTCGGTCGGCGGCACATCCAGCTGATTGAGCTTATCCGGCGAGAGATGCGATCCGCGCCAGTAGTCACCTGGAATAGTGGTCACCAGGTCGCTTCCGTCCCACACATCGAGCTTCTCGATTTGCACGACGCCGTGAACGCCCCCGCTGGGCTCGGCACCAGGCTGGTCAGCATCGGTCTGAAACAGCAGCGTGATCTTCGAAATGACGGGCGAGGCGCCGTCGACGGTGCGCGGCGTGGGAATCGGAATATGGCACACCCGGAGGTCGTCGGCCGAGCTCGTGGCTGAGTTGAATTTGAGCAAGGTGCCCCAACCGCGATGCCTGATGTACTCGTACTGGCCAGGATCCTCGACCACGAGTGAGTTTCCGTGGGTCCACATAGTCGTGAGAGTCATTGGTCGGTGCTCCGAGTGAGTATGGGGGCCCACCATATCGGCCCGGCGTCGCCCACCCGTCTGCCGACCGTCTCTTTGGATTGGGCGAGATCACAGGAGTCGAAATGACGGCATCCGTGCTTTACATGTCGATGTCCCTCGACGGGTACATCGCAGGTCCAAACGATCAGCCGGGCAATCCGGGCGGCGATGGATTCCTCCGGCTGCACGAGTGGTTTCTGTCGGATGGGCACATCCGCCGGCCATCTGGGCCGGCCGGCGAATTGTTCGATGAACTGAGCGCGAGCGGGGCGGTGCTGACGGGTCGGCGTACCGCGGAGCAGGCGGGCCACTGGAAAGGCGATTGGAATCATCGCGGCGTCCCGATCTTCGTTCCCAGTCACCGGCCGCCGGACCCATCCGTCCTACGGTATCCGTTGGTGACCTATGTGAACGATGGGATCGCGAGCGCGATGGCGCAGGCGAAAGCCGCCGCGGGAGGTGGGAACGTGCTGGTGCATGGGGCGTATACGGCGCAACGGGCGCTCGAGGCCGGAGTATTGGACGAGGTCCAGATTCATCAGATTCCGGTGTTGTTCGGCGGTGGCCGTCGGCTGTTCGAGATATTGCCCTCGCGCGTCGAGTTGGAAATCGTTCGCGTAGTCGACACGCCGGAAGCCACACACATCCGCTACCGCATTCCTCATTGAGGATCCCACGAAAGCGAAGGTGATCGTGTGTGTTGTGAGGGCTTCGAGCCGCTCGAGTGTCTTACTGGGAGCCACTCGAGCTCAGAGATCATGCCCCTCCTCGCCTCACCTCCCCGCCCCCGGCGCTGTTACCCAGGCCACTATCTCGTCACCTTAGCCCGCAATCCGCTGGCGCTCCTCCGGTCCATGGCGAGCTGCGGCGACGTCTCAGAAATCGCGATCGGGCCGCAACGATTAGTGCTGGCGAGCCACCCCGATGACATCCAGCGGATCCTCGTCTCCGAGCAGCGCTCCTTCAGAAAAGGACGGGCTCTGGAGCGATCGAAGCTCATGCTGGGCGAAGGCTTGTTGACCAGCGACGGCGCCTATCACTTGCGCCAACGCCGCCTCGTCCAGCCCGCGTTCCATCGCGAGCAGGTCGCCCGCTATGCCGCCGTGATGGCCGACTTCGCCGCGCGGGCCGATGCCGAGTGGCGTGACGGCGACGTCCGAGATGTGCACGACGCCATGATGCGCCTCACCCTAGCCATCGTGTGCAAGACCCTGTTCGCCACTGAGCTCGACGCCGAAACGGTGACGGAAATCGGCGAAGCGGTCTCGCTCTCATTGCAGATGTTCCAGTACACCGTGCTGCCATTTGGGGCGATCCTGGAGCAACTGCCACTGCCCTTCGTGCGGCGCCTTCGTCGGGCACGGGAACGACTCGATAAGATCGTCTATGACATGGTGGCCGAGCTGCGCCGCGGTGAGGGCGGGGATCGGCGCGACCTGCCATCGATGCTCCTGGCCGCGCGCGATGCCGATGGTAGCGCACTGACGGACGAGCAGATCCGGGATGAGATCATTACGCTCATCGCCGCCGGCCACGAAACCACCGCGGTCGCGCTTTCGTGGACGTGGTACCTGCTCTCTCAGCATCCCGTCGTCGCGGGCAGGCTGCACCACGAGCTCGATGCGGTCTTAGGCGGCCGGACGCCGACCGTGGCCGATGTCGAACTGTTGGTCTACACGCGGGCCGTCCTGGCTGAGTCCATGCGTCTCTATCCACCCGCGTGGATCCTCGAGCGCCGCGCGATTGAGGATGTCGAGATCGGCGGATATACCGTACGCGCCGGCACGCTCGTCTTGGTCAGTCAATACCTCGCGCACCGTGACCCACGATGGTGGAGCGATCCCGAACGGTTCGATCCCAGCCGATGGCTCACGAGCGCGATTCGGCCGAAGTTCGCGTATTTCCCGTTCGGCGCGGGCACGCGCGCCTGTGTCGGTGAGTCGTTCGCGTGGATGGAAGGGATACTGATTTTGGCGACGCTCGCTCAGCGATGGCAGATGTCGCACGATCCGACCCACGAGGTCGTGCCCGAGCCGATGATCACCTTGCGCCCGAGATACGGCATGCGCATGCGTCTGGAATCGATCACTCGATCGTATCCAGCGGCGCGTACCTGATCGTGTCCGCCGGCAACGCCATGAGATGCAGAAATCGATCGTCCGGTATGAATCGCTTGGCCGCGGCCAAGAGCTCGGCCGGACTGACCTGTGCCTCGGGATACGGGTTGATGATCTTATCCAACGGTATCCCTAAGCGAGCATAGGCACCGATCGTCGTCAGCCAATACTCGTTGTCCTGAAGGTGCGTCTCGAGTCGCCGATGCAACATCGCCGATGCACGAGCCGCCTCGGCGGCAGATACTTCGTGCGAGCGAACCGAGTCGAGGAGCGTCTCGAGCTCGCGATTCAGGCTGCGCAGGCGCTTCGGTTCGGCGTCGAACAGGATCTCGACGCGATAACGCTCGCGAGGGAGTGGATACGTCAGGCTCGAGACGATAGGGCTGTAGGTGCCACCGAGCTCCTGCCGGAGACGAACGCGCACCCGGTCCTGCAATACGTTCGTGAGCGCGGCCAGACGCTCGCGCTGCAGGAGAAACGTCGACGAGTCCGCGGACAGCGTATCATCAAAGACGAGCAGGCTGAGCGCCCGCGGCGTGGGCATCGTCTTTGACGTCTGCCTCGTCTTGTGATACGATGGGATGTCGAGTCCTTTGACGCTATCACGACGACCCGCGGACGGGAGACTGGCCAGGTATCGCTCGACCAACGGCCGCACCTGAGCGACGCTGGCGGCGCCCACGAGCGTGAACGTAAAGTTGGCCGCGTTCCCGAATCGGTTCCGATACACCGCCATGAGCTGGTCGACCGTCGCCAGCTCGGCCACCCCGTTCGTCAACGGCAACATGCGCTTCTCACCCATCGCCAACATGAGACTCAGCATGTTGTCGATCGAGAAAGACGGGCCCTCGTACTTGGCGAGACTCTGCCAGCCAACCAGCGTCGCGGTGTCCAACATGGGCGCCGCGAACTGGAGATACATCAGCTGAAACACCGTCTCCAGATCCCGCGGAGGACCACCCAGCTGAATCGACTGATCCGCATACCCGATGTCGACCCGTATGGGATCGACACCGTTCGCGGCCATCCGCTTCGATAAGGCATCGTGACTCGTGGCCCCGAGTCCGCCGACATCGGTCATGACCTTCGCGACCAGCCGCCCGGGCGTAAAGAAGAGCGAGTCCGGCGTCATCGCGAACCCGCCAACTCCCCAGGCACGAAGCTGGACTTCATCCGGGTCATTGCGAGACGGTTTGACGATGACCTTCGCTCCGTTCGAGAGCGTCCACTCGGTGATCCTCGCCAACGTGTCATAACGCTCCGCGACGATCTTGCCGGGAGACGGCAGCTTGGCCAGCAATGGGCTGGTACTCGCGACACCAGCGGTATCTGCCGGCACCGACGATCGCTGGATCGAGTCGATGAGACCCTGGATGCTCTCGCGCGTGGGCACCCGAACGTGCGCGAAGGCAGGCACGTTGACCAGCACGCGGGCGCCCACGGGATTACGCCACGACTGCGCGGCCTTCGCCATCACATCCGGCGAGATCGTCGGCAGGATCTTTCGGGCGAGATCGAGCTCCTGCCTGGCACTCAACAGCGATCCCTCGCCGGTCAACGCCCGTTGGACATAGGCATCAGCGTACGCTCTGGATGACTGTCCCGCTTCGCCTCGGACCGCGTGCTCCAACTGCTCGAGCACGACCGCCTTCTGGTGCGCTAGCGTCGCCGCCGGTACGCCATGCTGCGCCATCCGCTCGAGCTCCGTCATCACGCAACCGATGCCGCGCTCCAAGCTGTCGGGCCAGTCGATAATTTCGACCCCATGAAACGCCACGGGGCGGGCCACCCTTCCTTCCACCAGCTCCGCCGTGATGTACGGCCGCGATGAATGTGACCGGATCTGCAGCAAGCGTTGGTTGAGTGTCTCGGCCAGCAAATCCTCGATCAGGCGCTGACTCATGGCGACACCCGCGTCCTTCGGCTCGGCCGGCTGCGGCCACAAGAGATACGCGCCGGGCAGCACCGTCCCGCTGAAGACGTCGATCGTCCAGGCGTTGCTGACCGGGACGGTTGGCACATCGCGTGGCCGAGGATGATCCGGGTTCGCAATCGTCCCGAAGCGGGATGTGATCTGGCGCTCCATCGTGACCGGATCGAAATCGCCGACGAGCACCACCGTCATAAGATCCGGCCGATACCAGTCCTTGTAAAATCGCCGAATGGGTCCTGGTCGCGCGGTCTGAATCAAGCCCGTATCGCCGATCGGCTTTCGATCGATGTAATGTCCATCGTGGAAGAAAACCGTATCGTCATGGGCCTGCTCGATCTGGCTCGCCGTATCGAGCAAGCGCATGCGCCACTCGCCCATGATGACGCCGCGTTCCGCCGCCACCGCCGCCGAATCGATCGTGATGCCGCCGCCGGCCCAGTCCTGCAGGACATCGAGCCCTCGATTGAGACTCGTCCCATCGTCCGTCGGCAGCGTGAGCATATAGACGGTCTCGTCCTGCGTCGTATACGCATTGAGATCGGCGCCGAACTGCATGCCGCTCATCTCGACGAAGTCGAGTAGCGAGTGCCCCGGGAATCGTGTAGTTCCGTTGAACGCCATGTGCTCGAGAAAATGTGCGAACCCCCGCTGATCCGGATCTTCCAGCACACTGCCCGCGTTCACGACCAGCCGCAGCTCCGCCCGATGAGCCGGCATGGGGTTGGCCCGCAGGTAATAATGCAAGCCGTTCGGGAGCGTCCCGATGATCAGCGCCGGATCGTGAGCCGGCGCGGGATCCAGCGCCGTGGCGAGGATCGCTGCCAACGCAAGGGGAGTCACGAGCTTTATCATGTGCCCGCGCGGTGCACGAGAATGTCGATGAGGTCCGCCAGACGCGTGATGTCGAACTCACCGGTCGTGAGAATCGTGCCGTCCGTGTCGATCAGCGCGATCGTCGGCTGGCGGAAATTGCGTCCGAACACATAGTGCTCGTAGTTGGCCCACGGCTTCTCGATGATCCGACCGTCCGGAGCCGGGAGCCGCCAGGTGCTCGTCACGCTCACGCCAACCGCCTCACCAGGCACGGTGTGCGGCGCCATGAACTCGCGGATCTTCGCCGCTTCTTCGGCTGGGGCCGGTGGCGTGGCGTACATGAAATAGCCATGGGTCGGCGTCACCACCGTGACATCCAACTGCGGAAATTGGATCGCGAGACGCCTAGCCCGGGCGAGGAGGTTGAGGCACAGCCAGTCTTGGACCACGTCGGCGTCCGACGTGGCGACGCCGTTGCACTTGGTTGGATCCTGAAACACGATCAGGGATACGCGGCCGGGCGTGGGACGCGCGACGGCGCCTGACTGCGGCGGGAACCAGTAGTCGGCCGACAGCGGCGCGGCATGATGGCCTGGCGGATAGTCGCTCACATCTTGTGTCTGCGTCGCGTGTCGCCAGTCCTCGCGCACGAGCGCGATGAACGCCGCCGAACTCCGGCGCAGGCTGTCGAGATATGGCGTCCACCCGCGCACGGCGCGCACGGCTTGCAGGAGAACGGCATCGCCGCCGAGTGCTTCGCCGTCCGACACCCCGGTCCCCCGGAAGTCGATCTTACCGATGTCCCGAAACGCGTCCGACTGGCGTTGCGCCGGCGTGAGCGAGTCGCCCAGACTCAGCATCCAGCGACCGACGCGTTGCATACGTACCGTGTCGGCGTGCCACTCGGACTCCTTGAACAACCAGAAATACGTAGTGAGTCGGTGGAACACGTCATCGCCTTTCGCGCGGCGCAGCAAGATGGCCTCGGCGCTATCCAGGCGAGAGGGCCTCGCGGTCACGTACAATCGGATGATCGAATCCGTCACCTGCGTCCGTTCGTGGACATGGTCCGCCGGCACCTCGGCGAGCCGTCGCCCCATCACGACCGACGCATCGTGGTCGCGGTTCGCAATCAGATAGAGCACAGTCAGCGGAACCCAGTCCTTGAGATCCGTCCGCGGCTCCGTGAACCGCGCCATGCACCGGGCCACATCCTGCGCCTCGGCCGGCGCGACCGATTCGAGTTCCAGCCAAGGGGGTACCGGTAGCGTGTCATCCCACGTCGTCATCTGCCGATGGCGGTGGATATGCACATAGTCACGACCAGACAATGCCAAACAGTCATCCGCCGTCGTGTACTTCGCGAGATCCACCGTGGTGTCGGGCCACTCGAACCGGACCTGCGCCCGGACGACCACCGGCGCGAACGCCATCGCCAGCAGCAGCACTGTGCATCGCATATCAGATCGCATCGATCGTCGAGGTGAAGCTGAAATCGCGGGCCTTGATCGCCGGGACGATGGCGGGTGTCAGCGGAGCCCCGTCCTCATAGGGATTCTTGACGGGACGGAACACGGGCACCGGCTCGCCCAGCGCATCGATGTTGTTGAGCGCAAAGAGCGGCGACTCCGTAAACCGGAGATTCTTGACGGCCTTCGAGATCTTGCCGTGCTCGATCAGCCACAGCCCATCACGCGTCAGGCCCGTCATGAGCAAGCTGGGATGGTCGACCTCCTGGACCGTGCTGAGTCGCGTGACGAGCAACCCGCGCTCCGTCGACTGCACCATCGACTCGATCGACGTCTGACCGCCGCTCATGCGATATCCCGCCAGCGAGCGCACGCCGCCGTTGGTATTGAGTTTCTTGAGCGCGTAGTCGCGATCGTAATACAGGTTCGTCAGCACGCCATGATCGATCCACGTCACGGGCGTGTCCCACGGCCCGGGCACGATGCCCAGCGCCGGGTCAGCCGGATCATGGCTGACGGTGATGCGTTCATCCACGACTTTGCGGCCGAGTTTCGAGCGACCCAGGCCGAGCGCGTCGTCTATGGCCAGAAACCATGGGTCCTGGGGTGCCTCGGCGAGTTCGCGAACGAACGACTTGGTCGCCAGCTCCCAGAGGTCGGCCACGGCCTGCGGCTCGAGGATTACCGTGTATCGTCCCGGCTCTAGTGCGACCGGGTGCTGCGACGCCACGCACTTGTCGATCGCGCGGGTCGCCAACGCCATCGGATCGAGGCGGCTCCAGTCATCGCTGGAGAGGCCGGCCCAGCCGGATCCGGTGCCTTCCGGGTCGCGCACCGTCAAGGATCCCTGTGCCTGCGTCCAGGCGATGTACGGAACGTCCCATGGCGCCGGCTCGCCTCCTCCCCGGAGTGAATTCGTCTGCATCATCGATCCCGCGCGCATCTCGATGTACCCAGCCGATAGCAACCCTTTGGCCTTGGCTGGTGCCACCAACTGGCGCACGAGCGCGCCGAGCGTGTCGACCGTCGTTGTGTTGGTGACATCACTCCAGATCGCCGTCGTTGGGCGTTGGAACGGCGGCATCGGTGGACGATCGCTCGCTGGGAGCGGGTGACGCGTGAAGCCGTTGATCTCGCAATTACGTTCCGCCGCGCGCACCGCGGCCTCCAGCGAGGCATCGTCGATCTGGTTCGTCGACACCCACCCGAACCCCAGATCTCTGGTGCGATAGATCATGATCCGCAGGTCGCGACGATCGCTCGCCAGGCTGACGTGATTGCGGGCCCAGCGCAGCTCGCCATTCCACCAACTGTGGATCTGCACCCAGCTCTCGCCGCCGCCACGAGCGAACGCGAAGACCCGAGCGGCGATCGACTCGCACGCTTCCCGCGATAGGTTGTGGTCCGACACGGCGCTGCTCATGCTTTCCTCAACGCATCCACCAACGTGACGCCTTTGATCACCGCCGGCGGCGCGGCGATGCTGTGGATTCCCAACTGGGCAGGCTCGCCCTTGCCACTCGCCAGCCCGAAGCGCCGGACATGAGGCTCAGACCCCACGTGCGCGAGCGCCTTCCAGAGATCAGTCGCTCGAAACAGGAATGCCGCGCCAGGGTGCCATGCCACGCGCTTGCCATTCTTGACGCTGAAGACCATACCGGTGCCCATGCCGGTCGTCGCCTGAAAGTCGACGTCGAGCTTGGCGCGCTTGATGGTGATACCGTCGCTGAGTTGACCCACCATGCCGCTGTAGTCGCCACCGTCACGGGGAGCCAGGAGAAGATTGGGCTCCCGCTGGAGCGGCGCTTCGATCGCCGTGGGCGCGTAAGCGCAACCATGCGAGCGCGCATTGAGCCATCCTGCCGTCTCCCGCAGCGTCTGGAAGTCCGACAGTACACCATCCTTGACTAACGTCATCGCATCGGGTTCCACACCCTCGTCGTCCCACTTGACGGTCGACGCGCCACCTGGGTCCGACCGGTTGCCGGTCACGGTGAGGAGCGACGCGCCAACCTGGTAGTGGCCCAGCATGCCTCGTGGGTCGCTGAGGGAACTGGTGCCGCCGGCGTTCGCCTCGAAGCCCAGCGCTCGATCGAGCTCGGTGGCGCGGCCGATAGTTTGATCCAGAAGATGCGTCATGGTCATGGCATCGAACGCCGTATCGTAGCGGCCGACATTGACCGGCTTGATGGGCAGGCTGTAGTCCTCCTTCGTCTCCTCGAACTGCCGGCGGACTTCGTCGCGCAGCGATGCGTCACGCACGCGCGGCAAGTGATCCGCCGTGTAGAGCTCGAAGCCCAGACCCGCCGACGACAAGCAGTCGAGCACGAACTCCGGCGCCTGACCATTCGGCAAGCGCTTGAGACCGCACACGAGGTTCCCCGTGGTCAAATACTGTCGCTGCGTGCAATAGCTGCCGAGCGTCGATGCGAAGACTTTATCTTGCGCGCGGGCTTCCAGATTGTTCGCGGGTACTTCCAGGTTGAGCACCCGCCCGATCCAGAGCTGCAGACTCGCGAGGTGGTCCTGGATCTCGTACGGCGAGATCATGAACGGATCCTCGGCGACCGGCATGGTCCAGTGTCCTCGGACCGCGGTCGCGGGGGCCAGTGGCATGTCGCGCGGGTCACCGGTCGCGTTCACCTTGGCCTGATGCGCCGCCTCGCGTCCAAGGCGCGCCATCTCGTCAGGCGTCCACACCGGACTGCTCGCGAATCCCCAGTACCCATCGACCCACACGCGAACGCCGACGCCCATGGCCTCCCCGTCGTCGACGCGGTCGATCAGGAACCGGCGGAGCCGGGTGACGCTGAGCCGCACGTCGGCGTACACCGCGCCCGCCGCACGCGCCGCATCGAGGGCGCGCGCGGTCAGATCTTCGAGGCGCGGATCCTGGATCGATGCGATCGGCTCCGGTCGGGCGCCGAACTGGGCCCTGAGCCGGCTTGGCAGGATGGCGAGCGCCGTCGCGGCGGCCGATCCCGACCGCAGGAATGTGCGTCGATTCACACTCATGTCACTTGACCAGAGAATCGGTCACGATGATCTCGCCCGTCGTGCCGAATTTGCTGTGAAACTTGTACGTGCCACGGACCGGAAATGACCGGGCGCGGTAGAGGGAGTTCGACGTCAGGGTGTCGCTGTGATCCTGCGTGAAGGCCGCGATGTTCCCGGACGCGCAATCCGATGGCGTCAGCGACTGAACGACGCAGAACCACGCCGCGGAATCGACCTGCGCCGGATTATCGAACGTGACATCTGTCGGCGGAGCGGACGTATTGAAGAAGATCACCGTTCCACCGGCCCCAGCGCGAACTGATTGGGAACGAACGCGCCGACGGTGTGCCCGTTGGCGTCGGTCTGTGGTGAGATCTGTATCTGTTGAAGGACCGCGTTGCCGACGGTGAACGGCAGGGTGTCGCTCTTGGTCACGCCGTACGACGTCGTCGTCGCGATGATTTTGCAGTGGGCCGGCCGGTGACCGAACATGAACCCCGACGTGCGGTCGATCGTGGCGACCGTGGAATCCGACGTCTCGAAGTCCACGGCGAGACCCGGGATCGAGTCGCCAGACGCATCCAACGCGCGCGCGGTCACCGTGTAGGCCCGATCGAGCGAGGTCTTGGCGCTGTCCGGTGGAATCGGGTGAATCGAGAAGGTCGTGAGCTTCGGCGCCGATGCCGTGTCGGTGATATTCAACAACACCGTATCCGAGTGACTGTCGTCGCCAACGGTCAACGTCGCGACAATGCCGATCTGCTGGCCCGTGCCCACGGCCTGCACGAAACCGGTCGAGTCCACGCGGACGTGTTCCAAGTCCAGCGAGGTGAACGTGGCCGTGGGGAGATTCTTGATTGGGGTCGCGTGAATCGTGAGCGGCGTCGCGATCAAGCGGATCGTGTCGTACGGCGCGACCATCGACAGGGTGACCGCGCGATGATTCAGGCGGAGCGACCAATAGAGCGTGGTCGCGTTCGACGGAATCGGTGTCGCGGTCGGATCGGAGACACAGCTGCCGAGCGCGATGACCATGAGCGGCAGGCGGAGCATCCATCGGCGATGCATTGAGCTCAAGCCCCTCGACTGAGACAGCCGTGAAAGTTCGGGTTCGAAATCCGCTCCGTGCCGGGAATGGGCGCCGTCACCGTCGGACTGTACGTGTTGTAGGCTCCCGGGTACGGGCCGGTGGGATACACGTCGGTGACGGCACGGCCGTACTGGCGGACGAGGCGCCGCAGATCGCCTTGACGGTGACCCGTCAGGAACAGCCAGAATCCCCGTTCGCTGAACAGCAAGTCGATCCTGGCGGCCTTGGTCCCGGGATCGGTGAGAGGCGACAGACCCGCGCTGGCGCGGAGCGCGTTGAGCGTCGTGAGCCAGCTCGCCGACCCGGATTGGATCTGGTTTTCGGCCTGAATGAGCCTGGCTTCGACGCCGCTCGCGAGCACCACCGGTCCAGCGCCGGACGGGTCATACATGGTCGGCCGGTAATCGTCCAATCCGTGGTTCGAGGCGTAGATCACGCCCGGCGTCCGCGGGTCGCCGCTCGACAGAAACGCCAGGCCATTGATGCCCTCCCGGTCGACCATCGTGAGCGACCGCCCGCCGCGAGCACTCGACGGTACGAAGTCGGCGCTCGCGAAGCTCTGATCGATGAAACCGTTCGTCGGATCGGCAATGACATCGCCCGCGTACTGCATGGCGTACTGAAAGCCGTCCGGTACGGCGGTCACCGTCGCGGCGGCGTCCGCATACTGTCCGAGCGCGAGGAGCGCGCGGCCTTTGCCCACCCGCGCCAGGTTCAGGATGTCGGCGCTGTCAGTCGCGAGCGCCAGCGCCGAATCGAACGACGCGAGCGCCGCCTCATAGACCTGCGCGGTCGTCGAGCTCGGCGCCAACGTATAGTCACCACCATAGGTGATCGTGCTCAGGGGCACGCCAGAGCAATAGAAGTCAGCCAGCATGAGCTGCGTATAGCCTTCGAACGCGAACAGCTGGCCAAAGAGCGCGTGTGGCGTGGCCGGGGCCCAGGCGTGCAAGGCGCCGCGGGCTTCCCGTTGCTGATTGCGCGCGCGTTGGAGCAACGAGTAGGTGAGGACGACGTCACCGTTCGTCGTATTGTCGACGTTCCCCGACCCGGAGTATTCCGTCAGGAACCGACTGTCGAGCAGGAGCTCCGGCGTCACGAGGCCGGCCAGGCCGATATCGGCGCTCCGCAACTCGTCGGTGAAAAGGCCGGTCATGGGGACGAACGATGTCCCATCGCCGGCGAACGTCGAGCCGAACTGCGCGACGGCGCCCCAGTAGTCCGCCTGTGCGCCGGCCGGGTTGTGCAGATTGTTCGGATCGGCCACGTTCGGCGGAAGTGGCGCGTCCGTCGGCTTGCAGGCGGCGAGGACGCTCACGATGCCGATCACCGCCACCGTCTTGGTCACTGTGCCTGAGATCAGCATGGGCGGCTCCTCAGTACGTGAGGCTGACTTCGAAGCGGTACATGCGCGGGAGCGGCAGCACGCCGTTGTCGGACAGCCCTTCGCCGGTCGCGAAGGCGTTCACGTTCGGGTCCTTCCCTCGATAGTTGGTCCAGAGTCCGAGATTGGTCGCCTGTCCACGCAGCGTGACCGCTTTCGCCCGGAACAGGGTCGCTGCGATGCGCCGGGGAATGCTGTACGAGATACTGGCCGACTGGAATCGGAGGGCGTTGATGACCTGCATGGCGCCGTAGTTCGTGACGCCGGTCACCGCCATCTTCGCCTGATCCTCGAGCGGCGCCGACGGATCCATCAGGCCTCGCGCGAAGATCGGCGTCGACACGGAGCCCAGGGTCCCCGAGTAGAGCAGGTTCTCCTGCGCCGTCCCGGCATCGTAGTTGAAGTTCAGGCTGACGGTCACGCTGCGATTGAAGAGCGTGAAGTTGCTCTGGAAGTTGGCGAGGACCGATGGCGCGTTCGGCCCCATGTAGACCAGCGTATCGCCGAGCAGCACTTCGTTGCTCGTGATGATCCCGTCGTGATTCGCGTCGCTGTAGCCGAGGATCGGGTACGCCCAGCGGCCGTTGAGAGGGTAGCCGGCGATCACGCGCGTGTCGGCCGTGCCGAACGGCAAGACGCCGGGGCCCAGCTTGAGCACGAGGTTGTGGTCGACGGAGACGCCGCCACTCAGTTGCCATCCGAAGTAGCGCGTATCAAGGGCGAGGAGTGAGGCGTTGACGGAGAAGCCGGTGTTGCGAACGGTACCGATGTTCTCGTTCTCCGTCTGACCGGTGCCATAGAGCGACGGCGGGAGCGGCACGCTCATGATCGCGTCGTAGCGCATCTTGCGATACGCCGTGACGTTGAGCGCGATGAGGTTGTTGAAGAACTGAGCATCAAAGCCGCCCTCGATCTCGTCGGAGCGCTCCGGTCGCAGTTGCGTGTTTCCGAGTTGATTGAGGATGGTCGCGCTTTCGGCGTTGCCGCCGAGCGTCGGATTCAA
>DASRDS010000284.1:0-2225 GCA_035652495.1 Gemmatimonadaceae bacterium | reverse complement strand
GTTCACGCGCATGCACATTCTTCTTGGCTGCGTCGCGCTGATCCAGACCGCGATGTTCCGCGGCGACCTGGCGCATACGGCGGTGTATCGCGACACCGGTATCGCGCGCCTGGCTGGCGTAAAATGGCGGTTCCATACCGGGGGGCGCGTCATTGCGTCACCCGCGATCGAGGGGCAGACCGTATACGTCGGGAGTACGGACGGGAAGCTCTATGCGGTCGATTTGGGCCACGGGAACCTGCGGTGGAAGTTCTCGTCGGGCGCTCGCATCACGTCTTCGCCCGCGATCGCTGACGGCGTGGTGTACGTCGTCAGTTATGACGGGAACCTGTATGCCGTTGATGCGACCACCGGGCAACAACGATGGAAATTCGCGACCGAAGGCGAGCGGCGGTTCGAGGGGACGCATCTGCATGGAATAATGCCGGTGGCCGAGCGACAGCCGGATCCGTTCGATGTCTTTCTGTCATCGCCGGCGGTGTACGATGGCGCGGTGTACTTCGGCAGCGGCGATGGACATGTGTACGCGGTCGATACGTCAGGCAAGCTGCGGTGGAAGTATCAGGCCGGGGACGTGATTTACGCGTCGCCCGCCATCGCGGACGGCATCGTCTACATCGGCAGTTGGGATAGTTACTTCTACGCGCTCGACGCCGCGACTGGGGCGCTCAAGTGGCGATTCAAGACGGGCGAGGATCCCGACATTCATAACCAGGTCGGGATTCAGAGCTCGGCCGCGGTGGCTGACGGTGTGGTCTACTTCGGGTGTCGGGATTCGCAGTTCTATGCGCTCGACGCGAAGACCGGTGAGAAGAAATGGTCGTTTGATAATCACGGGTCATGGGTGGTCAGCTCGCCAGCGGTGCGCGACGGGGTCGTGTACTTCGGGACCAGTGATTCCAAGCGCATCTGGGCGTTGGATGCGAAAGCCGGCACACCGATCCTCGAGTTGCCCACACGGCTCGGGATGTTCGGATCACCAGCCATCGCGGGGCACTGGCTCTACATCGGGAGCTGGGACGGGACGCTGACGGCCGTCGATCTCAACACGAAGAAACCCGGCTGGATTTTCCAGACGGATGCGTCGCGGACCAACCTCCAGACCATCTTGAAAAAGAACGACATGGAGCCGTTCTACGACGCCATGGTCGCGCTCGTCGAGCAGAAATTCGTCGTGGGACCGATTCTTTCGTCTCCCGTCATCGCCGACCACACGCTGTACGTTGGCGCGGGCGATGGGGATCTCTACGCGCTTTACTGACGGCGCGCCGCGAAGAACGCGGTCAGCAGTGCGCCACACTCGTCGCCGCAGACGCCGCCCGCGACTTCGGGGCGGTGGTTGAGGCGCGGGTGGCGGAGCAGGTCGCCGACTGATCCGGCCATGCCCGCCTTGTCGTCCCACGCGCCGAAGACGACGCGGTCGAACCGCGCGAGCACGATCGCGCCCGCGCACATCGCGCAGGGTTCGAGGGTAACGTACAACGTGCAGCCCTCGAGCCACGGGCGCCCGAGGGTCAAGTACGCGGCGCGGATCGCCAGGGACTCGGCGTGCGCGGTCGCTTCGTTGTCGCGGCGCATTCGGTTTCCGGCGCGGGCGACAATCGTGTCGCCGAAGACGATGACGGCGCCGACGGGCACTTCGCCCGCCGACGCCGCCGCCCGTGCTTCGTCGAGCGCGGACGTCATGAAGACGGCATCGCGCTCGTCTCTTTTCACGCGGCCCCGACGGTTTCCGCCGCGACCGCGAAGGTGAGGGTGCCGTTCGGCTCGGCCGTCACGAGGATGCGGTCGCCCTCTTTGAACTTGCCATCGAGCACGCCCAGTGCGAGCGGGTTCTGCACGAGGCGTTGCAGCGCTCTCTTGAGAGGGCGTGCACCGTACGTCGGATCATAGCCCTCGGCCGCAATCACTCGCTTGGCTTCCGGCGTGATCTCGAGCGTCAGCTTGCGCTCGGACAGCAGCGCTTCGAGACGTGCCACTTGGAGGTCAATGATCTTGCTGATGTCTTCCGTCGATAGCGGGCGGAACACGATGATATCGTCAATGCGGTTCAGGAACTCCGGCCGGAAGTGCTGACGGAGCGCCGACGTCACCTGGGTCTCGACAATCGCCCATTCGGCCTTGCCTCGATCCAGAATGTATTGGCTGCCGATGTTCGACGTCATGATGATGACCGTGTTTCTGAAGTCGACGGTCCGCCCCTGCGAGTCGGTCAGCCGGCCATC
>DASRDS010000283.1:0-17836 GCA_035652495.1 Gemmatimonadaceae bacterium | reverse complement strand
TACGGTCCCGAGACCGCCGCCGACACGGCGGCGACGAAAGAGGACTCGTCGCCGCCGCGTTAGCGGTCAGCCCTTACGGGCAGGTCTTGCTGAACGTGCCTCCGCGCGCCGCGGCTTCGGCGAACGGAATCGGTTCTTCGGTCGTGAACAGGTCGGTCTTGCCGCTTCCCGTCCACGTGATGGCATCCTGCTGCGCGGCCACCCCATACATGCGCAGCGCGATCATCCGGTCGGCGCTTGGTTCGAACGCCGTCGAGATCTGTTGCTCATGCAGGAGCGCGTCGCGAGTCGAGACATAATCAGCTCCGATCGCGGCTGGCGCCAACCCACCGACCGCGGTGCGCACGTCGTTGATCAGTGTCGCGGCCGTCGCGAACTGACCCAGGCCGAGCTGAATCTGCGCCCGGACGAGCACCAGCTCCTCGTTGCGCACGATCGGCATGAACGAGCCCGGCGCCGGATAATAGTTGTAGATGTACGGTGAGACCGCCGCCGAGTAGCCAGGTTGCTGTGGCGTCAGCGGATTCGCCACGAACTTCGTGCGCCAGCGAAGATCGTTGATGGTGTCCTGGTTCGCCGGGATGTTTTTCAACACGACGTATGTGCCGATATTCTGGTTGATCGGGTTCACCACGTCACCCGACGTCGCGCTGAAATTGTGCAAGACGCTGTATGCGTCCGGCGCGAATCCGCCGGCGGGGTTCGGGGCTAGCGCGCCCGGGTTGTACAGCGTGGAAGCGAGCATCGCGCTGTCGGCGCGTTGCAGGGCCGTCTGATCCGGTGAGCCCGGTGACGACGGCGTCGGTGGATTGCCGCCCGGACCGCGGGCGATGGCGTACGCCAACTCGAGCCCGGCCTTCGCCGCCAGGGCCCGGTTCAACGAACTGAAGTGATTCGCGTCAGCGCTGACCGCGTTGAACCCCGACGGCAGTTTGACCGGCAGTGCCGTGCCACCCGCGGCGACGAGTGCATTGTTCGCCGAATCGAGCAGCGCGACGATGTACTTCCATCCATCGCGCACGCACAGACCCGGCGGCGCGGTCGTCGGCGCCAACGGCATGATCGAGATGCCGGCCGTGTCGTGATCCTCGGCGATCATCATGTAGTTCAGCGCTTCGAGGGTCTGGACGACGCCGATGATCGCGTTCCGTTGCTGCGAGGACAGGGCTGGTAGCACCGCGGGCACCGCCGTGATGATCTGGTGCGCCTGCAGAATGTTCGTGTAGAACCCGGGCCACGCGCCGGACCAGGCGGGGTCGATCGGTTGCAGGCCCAGCTCGTAGAGAATGAATCGCGGCTCGGTGTTCGTGTAGTTCGCGCCGTCGCGGGCGAATCCGGTCGCGTCGACGAGGAAGCCAAAGAAGTCGTTCGTGCCGCGGGTCGCGCTGACGAGACCCGTGACGGCGTTCTGAATGCCCGGCAGGGAGTTCGGAATCGACGTCGGCGCGGTAAAGAACGGGATGTTGCTGTCTTTGCACGCCGTCGCGACGAGCAGGCTCGCGGCCAGGCCCAAGGCCAGTGATCGTCTCATTGGTCAGAACCCCAGGTCGAGGCCGATGAAATAACTGCGGGCCGGCGGATAGTTGGTGATCTCCTGACCTCGTGTGACTTGTTGATTGCCGTTCGTACTGAGCTCGGGATCCAAGCCATCGTATTTGTAGAAGTTGAAGACATTGTACGCGGTCAGGGACAGCTTGGCGCTGGTGATCCGTCCGCGGGCGAACGCAAACCAGCTCGTCGGCAGCGTGTAGGCGGCCGACAGCTGGCGCACTTTCACGAACGAGCCGTCGAGGACGTAGCCCGTGGGGTTGTTCAAGAACTTGTTGAACCGCTTGGCAGCGGCAGCGGAATCGCCCCAGAGCTGCAAGCCCGCGCCGTCGAAGTAGAGATCGGTGAGGTTGATGGTGTTGCCGCCACGGCTCCAGTCGATGAGGCCGTAGAGACGGACCGGTCCAATGTTGATCTCGTTGCCGAACTGCACGCGATACGCCGCTTGGAAATCGCCGACTTGGGCGGGCAGACCGTTCGGCAGAATGTCGGCGGCGTTGACGATCTCCGACACCGAACGGCCGACGGCCATGAAGCCTTCGCCGAAGCCGTACGTATTCCCGATCGGGCCCGGCGGCGTCGGCAACGCATCAACGCGGCTGTAGTTCCGGTAAAACGTGTTGTTCGAGACCCACGAGATGCCACCCAGCGCCCGCGACTGGATCGGGGTAAACTGGAGCGTGAGCTCGATGCCTTGATTCGTGAACTGACCGCCATTGAACCAGGCCTGCGTGTACCCGATCGACGGCGGCTCCGGCGCGAACAGCAGCAGGTCCGAGAGGCGCTTTTGATAAACGGTCGCCGACAGCTGCGCGCGTGAATCGAACACCGTCAGGTCGAAACCCGTCTCGATCTCGGTCTCGGCTTCAGGCCGGATTCCCGCATCGCCGTGCAGCGAGTTGCCGCTGACCCCGTTCAAGCCGTCGTCTTGCGTCGGTACATAGGGGGTGTACTTCGCGCCATAGATCGGCAGGTTGCCGGACTGACCGTAGGCGACGCGGAATTTGAGCTCGTTGATCGCCTTGGTGAATTCGGGAACGCGGAATGACGCTGAAAAGCGCGGATAGTAGTAGAACTTGTCAATGACGCCGTCCGAGGTCGACCGCTCGCCGGTGACGCCGGCCGTGAGGGCGAGCCGCGAATCGAGCAGTAGCAACTGTTCCTGACCATACCACGACTGATCGAGCTGCGCGGTGCGGAAGAGAAAGTTCGTCTGCACGGTGCCGACGGTCGGTGAGTTCACACCGGTGAGCAGATTGGCGCCAGTCGTGTACGGATTCAGCGTCGAGCGCCGGTCGCGCGTGTACCCGAACGACGTGGTCGCGTCGAGCCACGACAGACCCGTCCAGTGATGCGCGAGGTTGAACGCGTAGTTGAAGTAATTGATGGTCGCCGAGTTCGAGACCGATGTCCCTGGCAATCCGCTGGGCTCCAGCTGCTCGACCTGCAACGTCGGTGGGGCGTAGAGCAAGTCGCTCATGCTCGTCAGGTCCACGCCACCAATGGCGGTGATCTTGAGCGTCTGGTGCTCTTGCTGGAAGATCGTCCAATCGAGCGTGCCGCCGCCGATAAAGCGGCTCACGTTCTCTGGCGTCGCGATCAACGCCGCGTCCGCGAGCGGGTTGGCGTTGCCGAACGGATTGTTCGGCCACAGGCCGTTGCTCGCCTCCGTCAGGCGCACGAACTGCGGTGTGGTCGAGAAGACGTTATACGGGCTGATGCCGATGTTGTCGTTGCCCGTGACGCCACGCCGCGTGTTATCGTGCACGTAGCTCAGGTTTGCCGAGACCTTGAAGTTCGACGAGAAATCTTGCGACAGGTTCGACCGGATCGACTGCTTGTTGTAGCCGGTGTTGTTCTCAATGCCGTTGTCGTACTTGCTCGTGCCGGACAGGTAGTATTGCGTCTGACCCTGCGTACCAGAGACGCTGACATCGGCTTCGTACGACGCCTGTTTGTTACCGAAGAGCTGGCTCTGGAAGTCTTGGGGTCCCGCGTACACCGACTGAATGAACTTGTCGGCTTCGGCTTTCGTGGCATAGGTGCCCTGCGCGACAGGGTCATCGTTCCAGTACCAGTCCTGCGCGCTCTGCAGCGTGGGGAACGTGCGCAGCGGCAGCGTCTTCGCATCCTCGTAGTGGCCGAGGCGGGTGCTCGCATTCCACTGCGCCTTGCCCGCCTTCCCGTGCTTCGTCGTGATGATCACGACGCCGGCGGAGGCTTTCGATCCGTAGATCGCGGACGCCGAGGCGCCTTTCAGCACTTCGATCGACTCGATGTCGCTCGGATTGATATCGGCGATGCGGTTGACGCCGCTATCCTCGAAGCTCGGCGCGTTCGCGACGAATTGGCCGACCGAGTTCTGCCCGCCGCCCGAATTGTTGATCGCGTTCAGTCCGTTGTTGATCGTCTCGTTGTTGACGATGACACCGTCGACGACGTAGAGCGGTTCCGCGTTCCCGTTGATCGACGTGATCCCGCGAATCTGGACTTGCAAGCCGCCGCCAGGCGCGCCGCCGTTGTTGGACTGAATGATGGCGCCCGCGACTTTGCCCTGAAGGGCGTTCTCGACCGTCGGCGCCGGCACTTCATTCACCTGAGCCGACGTCACGACCGCGACGTCATTCGCCGCGTTCCTCGACGACACCGTGGTCGCGACACCCGTAATCACCTGTTGCTCGAGCTTGAGCACGTCTTTGTCGAGCGCGATGGTGATGTCGGTTTGCCCCGGGGTCACCGGGACGGTCGTTTGCCGGTAGCCGATGCGGCGCACGGTCAAGCTTTTGGCATCGCTCGGTAAGCGCAACGCAAAGACGCCACTGTCGTTCGAGAGCGCGCCGATCGTCGTCCCCGTCACCGTGACCTGCGCCGCGGGAATGGGAACCTTATCCGCCGCGTCTGTCACATGGCCTATGAGACGTGCCGTAGGCTCTTGAGCCGACGCCACTTGTGCCGCGGCTAACGACACGATGAGCCCCACCGATCTCACTATAGATCGTTTCATGCCAGTCCTCCCCTGGATGAAAGTCGAGGGGACCTACTAATACAACAGTAGACGACTGTCAATAACGGGACATGGCGACGAGAAAATGTTTTGAACAAACGGTTACTAATAAAAAAAGGGCGGCGACGAAATGGTGCTTCGTCGCCGCCCGGTACGCCTTGTGTTTTGCTACATCAGCTACGGACAGCTGGGATTAAATGCTCCACCACGCGCCGAGAGCTCGGCGAACGGAATCGGATCGATCGTGGTGTGCTGATCGCCGTTCGGCGCGGCCGTGGTGTCGTGCACCCAGGTCGTATCGAGCTGCAGCGCCAGATTGTACATGCGGATCGAAATGGCCCGGTCGCCGCTGCCCTCGTCGGCCATCGAGATCTGCTGCTCGCGCAGTAGGAAGTCGCGGACCGACGGGTAACTGTTGGGATCCACCGCAGGTATGACGACGCCACTCGGCAGCGTATTCGGAGCGAATGCGGATGGGAGGGCAGGGCCGCCGGACTGCGTGCGCACCCCGTTTATGAGTGCGGCCGCGACCGCATAGTTGCCGAGGCCGATTTGAATCTGCGCCCGATCCAAGACCAGTCCTTCGTTACGGACGAGCGGCAGATTCGAGCTTGGCGCGCCGTACATGCTCGACGTGAAGTAGGCACCGGCCGGCGAATACTTCGGCTGCTGAATTTGCCTTTTGCTCGAGTCAACGGGAATGAACTTGTTCTTCCAGCGCAGATCGTTCGCGGTATCGGTCACGTTCACGAATTCTTTCAAAACCCACCAGGTATTGACCACCCCGTTCATCGGGTTCACAACGTCACCCGACGTCGCGCTGTAATCATGGAAGACGCTGAATCCATCCTGCGTCCAGCCACCCTTCGGCGGCGGCACTATGGACCCCGGGTCGTAGAGCGCCGAGGCGGTGATCGCGCTGTCGCCCCGGTTCAGGGCCGCCACGTCCGGCGAGCCCGGCTGGGTCGCCGTCGGCGTGCCGCCGGGTGTACTGCGCGCGATGGCGTAGGCGAGCTCGAGATTCGCCTTACCAGCCAGCGCGCGGTTGAAGGAGGCAAACGAACCCTTGACGGTGCTCGGCGCGGCCTGTGAACTGACGGCCGAGAAACCGTTTGGCAGGACTACGGGAAGGCCGATCGGTCCCGCGGCGTTCAAGGCTGCTTCGCCCGAATCGAGCACCGCCACGATGTACTTCCACATGTCCTTGTTGCAGAGCGCCGGCGACTTCGAGTTCGCCGTCGTCACCGCCGGCTGGATCGTGCCGCCCAGCGTGTCGTGATCCTCCTGCATGTGCATGTAGTTCAGCGCAATGAGCGTCTGCACGATACCGACGATCGCGTTCGCCTGCGCGGTGGTGTACGCGGGCGCCACATTCGGGATTGTGGCCAGAATCTGATGCGCTTGCAGGATGTTAGCGAAGCTGCTGGGCCAGATACCGCCACTCGACGACGGAATCGCGACGACGCCGAGGGGATAGGTGACCGTGCGCGGTTCCGTGGCGGTGAAGTTGCCCCCGGTCCGGCTGTAGCCGTTCATGTTTTGCATGTACGTGCCCATGTCGCTCCGGAGACCGGCGAACAAGCCCGTGACACCGTTCTGGATGCCACCCGGCGTGTTGGGCACCTGAGTCGGCGCGGTGTAGAACGGCACGTTGGTGTCGGAGCACGCCGCCAGGGCGCCCACCGCCAACCCGAGCACCGATGCGGTGCGAATGTAAGAAGAGAGTCTCATGTTAGAACCCCAGGTTCACGCCGATGAAGTAGCTGCGAGCCGGCGGGTATGGGGTGATGTCCTGTCCGCGAGTAATGGTCTGATTGCCGTTGACGCTGATCTCGGGATCGAGACCGGTGAACTTGAACCATGAGAAGACGTTGTTGGCGGTGAGCGACAGCTTGGCGCTCGTCACCCGACCGTTGGTCCAACCATACGCGACATTTGGCAGCGTGTAGCTCAACGAGAGCTGACGGATCTTGACGAAGCTCGCATCCTCGACATACGGCGTGAGGCCGTTGCCGAATTGCGTGAGGCGGTTGACCGACGCCGCCGAATCGGCCCAGAGGCCCGGGCCCGTGTCGAAATACAGGTCCGTCAGGTTGATCGTGCTGCCGCCTTTGCTCCACTCGAGCAAGCCGGCCACCCGGAGGGGTCCGAGGGAAAACTCTTCGTTGAAATCCATCCGGTAGCCCGGCGAGAAGTCGCCCACCTGCAGCGGGAGGCCATTCTTACCCAGGATGCTCGGGTTTACGAGCTCCGACACCGAACGACCCACCGCGAGGTAGCCCTGACCAAAGCCGAACGTGTTGCCGATCGGACCAGGTGCCGTCGGCAGCGAGTTCACGACACTATAGTTGCGGTAGAACGAGATGTTCGAGACCCAGGTCAGACCCCGGCGCATCTGAATGGGCGTCGCGGTGAGCGACAGCTCGATCCCCTGGTTGGTGAATTCACCACCGTTGAAGTACTGCGTGGCGAACCCGTTCGACGGCGCGACGCTGGCGAGCAGCAGGAGGTCGGTCAGCCGCTTCTGGTAGACCGTCGCGGTGATCTGCGCGCGCGAGTGGAACAACGTCGCGTCGATACCGGTCTCCATCTCGGTTTCCTGCTCCGGCGTGATGTTCGGGTCGCCGTGCTGCGTGTTGGCCGAGATACCACCCAATCCGCTGATCTGCGTGGGGTTGAATGGCGTGTACTTGGAGCCGTACAAGGGCAGGTTGCCCGACTCACCGAACGCAAAGCGCAGCTTCACCTCATCGAGGAAGCTCGTGAGGTTCGGCATGCGATACGAGGCCGACGCACGCGGGTAAGCATAGAACTTCCCGATGTTGCCGTCGTTCGTCGAACGCTCGGCTGTGACGCCGCCCGTGAGCGCCAGCTTCTGGTCGAGCAACAGGAGTTGCTCTTGTCCGTAGAAGGACTGGTCGAGCTGCGCCGTGCGGTTGAAGAAATTGCGCTGCACCGTGCCGACCGTCGGTGAGTTGACGCCGGAGAGGAGCTGCTGTCCAACCGTGACCGGATTCGACAGACTGCGGCGGTCGCGGGTGAACCCGGCCGTCGTCGTCGCGTCGAGCCACGCGAGACCGGTCCAATGGTGGCTCAGGTTGAGCGAGTAGTTGAAGTAGTTGATCTGGGCCGAGGTCGACGTGGACGTGCCCACCAATCCGCTCGGGATCACCTGCTCGACCTGGAGGTCGGTCGGCGCATACAGCAGATCGTTCTGGCTGGTCAGATCGGCGCCGCCGATCGCGGTGAACGTGAGGCTCTGGTGCTCGGTCTTGAAGAGCTCCCAATTGACGTTGCCACCGCCGATGAATCGGCTCGTCTGCTCCGGCGTCGCGATCTCTTCGGCGTCGGCGAACGGATTCGCGGCGCCGAAGGGATTGGTCGGCCACACGCCGTTGGATCCGACCGTATTGAGCTTGATGAACTGCGGCGTGACCGACAGCACGTTGTACGGGCTGATGCTGATGTTGTCGTTGCCGGTGATGCCGCGCCGCGTCACATCGTGGATGTAGTTGACGTTGGCCGTGACGTGGACGTTCGAGAAGAGCTCCTGGGTCACGTTCGCCCGGAACGACTGCTTGTTGTATCCGGTGTTGAGCATGATGCCGTTGTCATACTTCGACAAACCGGATAGGAAGTACGTCGCGCCGCCCATGGTCCCGGCGACACTGAGGTTCGCCTGATACGAGACCTGGGGATTGCCGAACAGCTGGCTCTGGTAGTCCTGCGGGCCCGCATAGATCGACTTGATGTAGGCGTTGTCCGCGCTGGCCGCCGACGTGCCGATGTCCTTCGGGTGGAGGTCCTGCAAGTACCACGATTGAGCGCTTTCGAGGGTGGGGAAGGTGCGCAGCGGCAGGGTGTTCTCGATCGAGAAGTGACCGAGCTGGCCGTCGAGGTTCCACTTCGCCTTGCCCGGCTGGCCCTTCTTCGTCGTGATGACCACCACCCCGGCCGAGGCCTTCGAGCCGTAGATCGCCGACGCGGAGGCACCCTTCAGGACTTCGATCGTCTCAATGTCCTCGGGGTTGATGTCGGCGATGCGGTTGACGCCGTTGTCTTCCATGCTTGGCGCCCCGGTTGCCGCCGTTCCGGTCGAGGTCTGACCGCCGCCCGACCCGTTGATCGAGTTGGCGTCGTTATTGACTGTCTCGTTGTTCACGATGACGCCGTCGACCACGTACAAGGGCGAGGCGTTGCCGTTGATCGAGGTGACGCCGCGGATCTGAATCTGGAGACCGCCGCCCGGCGCGCCGCCGTTGTTGGCCTGGATAACCGCGCCTGCCACTTTGCCCTGAATGGCGTTTTCCATCGTCGGAGCAGGCACCTCGTTCACCGCGGAGGCGCTCACGACGGCGACGGCGTTGGCGGCGTTCTTCGACGACACCGTCGTCGCCACGCCGGTAATCACCTGTTGCTCGAGCTTCAGCACGTCACGATCTAACGAAATGCTGACATCGCCCTGACCTGGTGTCACCGGGATGATCTTCTGCTGATACCCGATGCGGCGGACGGTTAAACTTTTCGCGTCGTCCGGGAGTCTCAGAGAAAAGCCACCGCTGTCATTGGTGACTGCCCCGATCGTCGTTCCGGTGACCACCACCTGTACCGCGGGGATGGGTATCTTGTCCGCGGCATCGACAACGTGGCCCGTGAGTCGGTTGGGTGTTTGTGCTATGAGACCGGTACTGACCGTCCCTAGCGCCAACATCCAGCCGACTGATCGCACGATCAATCGTTTCATGCCTCTCCTCCTCGGGAGATGCGCACAGCCCGACCACGCGACGTTCCGCTGTGCTCGGGACGTGCAACAAGTGTTAAAAAATTGTGTCTGTGTTGCCATCGCTCCATTAACACGGAGCGGATGTATCGTCAACGATTACGCACAACGATCGGACATCGCGACACGATTCGCCGCTCGCTCAGGGCCGAGCTGAACATTGTGTATCCAAATGGTATACTGATGCCGGCCTTTTTCTTCGCCCAGTGGCTCTGACGAATCTCTGTGATCTTTACCCTCCTATCAGTTCTGGCAGGTAACCCGGCGCCCGTCTACGACGGACGTGCCGGGCAACTTACGGTGCGCGCGCCGCGAGTTGAAGCCGACATCACCATCGATGGCCATCTGGACGACCCGGCCTGGGCGCAAGCGGCGCAGCTCCGGGGCTTCTCCCAGTTCCTGCCCGTCGACGGCCTGCCCGCCAACGATTCGACCGTCGTGCTGATGTTTTACTCCAAGACGGCGATCTATTTCGGCATCCGCGCGTACGAGGCGCACGGTCCCGCGCACGCCACCTTGGCGGATCGGGACAAAATCGCCACCGACGATTTCGTCCAGATCCTCCTGGACACGTCGCACGACCATCGGACGGCATATGTATTCGGCGTGAATCCGCTCGGCATCCAGGCTGACGGTATCCTCAGCGAGGGAATGCAGAGTAAAGCGTCGGGCCTTGGCGCCGCCGCGAGCGCACGCGATACCGTCGATTTCTCCACGGACTATACCTGGGAGTCGCGCGGTCACGTGACCGATTTCGGCTATGAGGTCGAGATCAAGATCCCGTTCGCCAGCATTCGTTTCACCTCAGGCGAACAGCAATGGCGCTTGAACATCGTGCGCCAGGTGCAGCATTCCGGATTTCAGGACAGCTGGGTGCCCGCGCGACTCGCCGCGGCATCCTTCCTCGCGCAATTCGGGACGCTCGAAGGCTTGAAGGACTTGAGCCGCGGCATGGTGCTCGACGTCAATCCCGAGCTCACGTCGACGACCCTTGGCGGCCCCGGTCCAAACGGCTGGCGCTACGGCGTGCAGCCTCTCCATCCGGGTGGGAATGTCCGATGGGGGATGACTGACAATTTGACATTGGACGGTACCGTTCGACCGGATTTCTCACAGGTCGAATCCGATGTGCCGCAGCTGTCCTATGATCCGCGCGTCGCGCTCTTCTTTCCGGAGAAGCGTCCGTTTTTCCTCGACGGTCTCGAGCAGTTCGACACACCATCGAGTTTGATCTACACGCGTCGGATCGTCCAACCCGACGGCGCGGTCAAGCTCACCGGCGAGCTTGCCGGCGCGAGCCTGGGCCTCCTCTCGGCGGTCGACGCCTCGAACGCGTCCCTCTCCGGACAGGAGCATCCCTACATCAATATCCTGCGCGCCCGACGCGAGATCGGCTTCGGGACCACCATCGGTCTCCTCGGCGCCGACCGGGAGGACGGCTCACAGTACAATCACGTCGGTGGCATCGATACGCGCACCGTGTGGGGCGACATCTACTCCTTGCGCCTCCAGGGCGTCGTGAGCGCGACGCACGATGACTCCGTTCACGGGTTCGGCGGGCTGTGGAACGGGCTGTTCGAGCGGCGCGGGCATCATCTGCGGCTGACCTATGCGATCAGCGCCATCGATCCGCACTTCGTGGATCAGGACGGGTTCATCTCGCGCGCGGGCGTCCTCAATACGACGTTCGACAATGCCCTCATCTTCTATGGAAAGCCCGACGGGCTGTTTCAGAGTTACACGTTCGACTTCGCGAACGTGACGACGTGGGTGTACAACCACTTTTTCAAGCTGCACCGCGGCGAGGATGTGCGGTGGCACTTCAGTAATACCGTCGCGCTGCGCGGTGGGTGGCAGATGTATGGCAACATCTTCGTCGAGACGTACGGGTACGATCCGACGTTGTACGCCAACTATTACTATGTGGCCGGGAAGGATACCGTCCCGTACAACGCCGGGAAGACCACGGGCAATCTGCCGAACCTCGATATCATCACGGGGTTCGCGACGCCGAACTGGAAGCATTTCGACGCCGCTGTCCAGATTCTTTCGGGGTTCGACGACAACTTCTATGAGTGGTCGTCGGCGTGGATTTTCTTCGCCAATGCGACGATCGATTGGCGGCCGAATGATCGGGCGCGCATCTCCCTCATTTATGCGCAGAATCAGTACGTCCGACGGTCGGACCATACCCAGGTCTTCGTGCAGCGCGTGCCGTATCTAGAGATCGCGTATCAGCTGTCACGGCCGATTTTCATTCGGTTCATCGGGCAATACAATTCCTCGTGGCAGGCAAATTTGCGGGACGACGGGCGGACGAATGATCCGATCGTGATTCGCGATCCCACGACCGGCGTGTTTTCACCCGCGCTTCACTATCTCTCGAATGGGGTCTCCAGCAACTTTCTGTTCTCGTATCAGCCTACGCCAGGTACCGTGTTCTTTCTTGGATACGGCGGCGGTTACACGGAACCCTGGGCGTTCAATTTCACCGGACTCACCCGCACGAACGACAATTTCTTTGTGAAGGTGACTTATCTATTTCACCTTGGGAACGGTCGTTGAAAATCACGTGCGAGGTACACATCGACCACGAGCTTGCCACGGATGTGAATTTCGCGATACGGTGTGATCGACGCGAAATACGGCGCATAGCGCGGTAGCATGTCGACGGCGGTTCTCGGCCGCATCACGATCAGCGCATCTTGGCCAATGAAGTCTCGTTGGTCATGCGTGAACGCAAACTCGTGTGGTGAAGTACAAAGACAGAGTACCGGGACATCAGGACCAAGCGCCCACGATACTTTGCCCGCCTGAATCCAGCTTGGCGCAAGTACCAGTTTTGATCCGGGAATGCCACGCCAGTCGACGAGATCATCGATCGGCGCGAAGATCGCAATCACGGTGGCGGCGACGACTAGCACGGCGGCTGAGGTGATCAGCCACACCCGAACGCGAGCCGCTGACCAGGTGGACGCCAGTCGCCCGAGCAGCGGAAAAAGCATGAGATACCCCGGCGCCGCCCAGTGGGGCTGACCGGGATTGCCGCCGAGCGAGACCAGCGTGAAGAGCGCGATGGGAATCGCGCCGAGGGTCGTGAAGAGCGGTTGCCGCACGCGCACCAGCGCGAGCATCAATGGTATCCATACCCATGGCGTGACAAACGCCACCTGGCCGCCGATGTTCTGCGCCAGCGCCAACAACCGCGGCGCATGCGATTCGGCGTTTCGCCCGAGCTGAAACGCAAACGATGCCCACTGATGCTCGGCGTTCCACACGATGACGGGCGTGAACATCGCGATCGCGATCAGCGCGGCAATGTAGGGCCAGGGACGCGCGAGCCAGTGGCGCGCGGCGAGAGCCAAGTAGAGAAAGATGCCGCCCATGAGCAGCACGCCATGGTACTTGGAGAGCAACGCGAGCCCGGTCGCGACGCCGGCGCCGAGCCACCACCGGGGTGAGTCGTCCGCGCGCAGAATGCAGTAGACGGCGGCTAGCCATGCGCACATGAGCGGGCCGTCAGGCAGCACCCAGCTCCCGGTGCTGATGCTGAAGACCGGCGAGACATTGAGCGCGAGCGCCGCATACATGCCCGCGCGCGCATCGAACGCGTGCGCGGTCACGAGATACATGAGCCATGTCGTCAGCGCGAAGAGGGCGATGAACGGCAACCGCACCGCCAGGTCGGCCAGCGGCCCCGCGCCCCGATGCAACTCGGCCGCGCCCGCGATCCAGAAATGCAGCGGCGGATGATCGAAGTAGCTGAGCGCTATCGGGTGCGCGACCGAGGCGGCGTATGACTCGTCAACGCCCAGGCCCACCGTGGCCGCTAACACGATCCGAGCGGCGGCGGTCAAGGCAATGGTAATTCCGACTATGCGGGCTGTGCGTGCTATACGTGCCGGAGACACGGCGCGGAGTATACGCTACGGGCGGAGCGACGTAGTCATCGCGCCCGATTTGCGAGTCGCGATACTGGCGCCATAATCGTCTATTACTGTCACTATAAAGTCTATGAACTGTTCATATCACACGCGCATCCGATGCAGTAACAAAATGCGCAGTCCGGTGTGGGACGGATCACGGCATGGCACAATCCGCCGCATTACCGTATCGTAGCCGCATCTCCAAAGGATTTTCCACCGATGGTGCTACCGATGATTGATACCAACGGGACGCTGCGCCATCGGGCGTTCTTCGAAGCTTTGGCAACCGCCGACGAAGCCAGCGATGCCTGGCGCGCCGCGCGCGCCGGCCTCGTTACGTTGCGCCTTCTTGACGCCTTTAGCGAGTATCGCCATGGCAGTCATGCTTCGCTCGCGGCCATGCGCGCGCGAGAGAAGGCGTTCAAGTACGAGGTCGACGCGGTGCAGAACGTGGTCGCCGAGTTACCGGCCAAGACGGCTGAACGCCGCCTGCTGAGCACTATTGTCGCGCGCATCGTCGAAGCCGAGGACGGCGAGTCCCTGCGTCTCGTCGCGCCGCTCTTCGCGTATGCGCGCGCGTTGCACGTGCGGTCGGCCTATCTCTTGGCCGCGGACGTCTACGCGATCGTGTGGGAAGCGCACGTTGGCGACAGTGCGATCGGCACGGTCGATGGCGATGTCGCGACCGCCGCCGCGATGTACATGGGTGCCTGTTACCGGACCATGGGCGATGCGGAGCATGCGGCGCAAGCCTATCGCGCGGCCGGCGTGCTCGCCGAGATGCGTGGCGACGACCGCAACGTGTTGCGCGCTAAGCTCGGCGAGGCGAAGCTCGTCGCCGGTCGCAGCGATTTCTCGACCGCGCATGAGCGACTGGCCGCGATCGTCGCTGGGGCCACCGGCATGGACTGCGGCGACCTCCGCGCCGAGGCGTGGCACGAGCTCGCGCGCGTGGCGGTGCAGTTGGGCCGTCACGAGGATGCGATCACGTACGCGTACGAGGCCTGGACCGCGATGAGCGACACCATGGAGCGCGAGCGCATCCTGGTGACGCTGGCGACGCTGCTATTGCAGGGCGGGTATCCGGAGATTTCGCGCGAGGCGAACGCGCTGCTCGCTGAGACCGCGAAGGAGCCGCTCATTCGGTGGGCCGCGACGATCAACTTGATCGAGATCGCGACGCTCGAGCGGCGCGAGGTGGATTTCATGCGGCACCGGCGCGAGCTCGCCGGCATCGGTCTGCCGCCATTTCTGACCGCGGAGTTCGACTATTATGTCGGCCACGGTCACCTGGCGTTCGGCCAGCCGTCACTCGCGGCGGCGGCGTTCGACCGGGCGGTGACCGTCGCGCAACGATACGAACTGGCCGAAGTCCTCCAGCGCGCGGAGGCGGCGCTCGTGGCGCTCAGCGCCGGCCGCGCGTTGACGCCTCCGCGAGTGGCGACCGTGACGCCCCGGCCGGCCCGAGTGAATCGGGTCGCCGAGGCGATTCACGGTGCGCGTCTACTGGCCGCCGCGAGCGGGTGAGCCCCCGTGCGGCCCGTCGATCAGGTATACGAACCGAGAGACATCGTCGCTCAGGTACCACCGCCGACGGTGACACCGCTCGTCGACGCAGTGTGCGTACCGCCGCCGACCGTCACGCCGTCGCCAGACATTCCGCCGAGCGCTTGGTGCGAGGTCGCGGACGGTGCCGTCGGATTCGTGCAGGCGGTGGCGAGAGCGATCAGGGCGGTGCCGAGGGCGAGCGCCACGGCACGGCGGGAACGAACGAGCATGTACACCTCGGGGGCGGTGGGCCGGATGAGACGTTATGGGTGCACCTATAGTTGGCGGCTGCATCCGTCGCGCCAATCGCGAATCGGGTCATCGGGCAGTTCGTTCGGGCGGAAAGACCTATGCTCGTCGTAGCCCGCCTCACGCCGGCCATGTTGTCCCATCTCCGCGTGGTCGCCGGGGACGAGCACACCGTCCTGGCGGCATCGAGCTGGACGGCGCTGGCTGGCGTGCTGCGAGCGCGTCCGGTGGAAGTCACTGTGGTTGATCCATGCGTCGATGGTGCAGCTGATACCGAAGCGGTGCGGGCGATCCGCGCCGGGTTCCCTGGGGTGGCCGTGCTCGTCTACACGAGCATCACGGCCGAATCGACGCGCGCCATGCTGTCGCTTGGGGAGTTGGGCGTGCGGCACTGTATCCTGCGCGGATTCGATGACGAGCCGACGCGGTTCCGCGATCGCCTCGAGACGATGCGGGCGACGGGGCTCGAGGAGCGCATCTTGGGTGCGCTGCGCGTGGCGCTGGTCGCGGGCGATGCGCCGCCGGCGCTGGTCGGCGCTGTCGAGATGCTGTTTCGGCGGCCGACGCGTTTTCGGAGTGCCACGGACATTGCGGCGGCGGCCGAGATGCCGAGGCGGAATGTGAACCGGTGGTTGGAGCGACTGGGGATCGCGCCGGCGCGCACGCTCGTGACGGCGGCGCGGGTGCTGCGCGGCTACCAGTACGCGCAGAATCCGGCGCTCTCGATGTCCGACGTGGCGCTCAGACTCGGCTACGCCGACCCGCGCATCTTCGCCGCGCACGTGCGGGCCATCAGTGGTCGTCGGTTCGCCGCCTGGCGTCGCATCGTGACGCCGGACCAGTGTGTGTCCGAGTCGCTCGCGAAGCTGGTGGTCGGCCGGGCGCCGGCCGCGCCGCCTGTCCTCACGATTCTTCGCCGTGCTGCCGGACGCGGATAGCAAAGCGCGCCGCGGCGGCGGCATCCGCATCCTGCTCGTCGACGATGAGCCGTCGATTCGGCTGGCGTTCGCGACGTTGCTGACGCGCGACGGCTATGTCGTCGAGACCGCGTCCTGCGGTGAGGCGGCCGAGCGCACGCTCAACGAGCGGCAGGTCGACTGCCTGATCCTCGACTACCGGATCCCCGATGTCCGGGGCGATCTCCTGTTCGAGTACGCGCACAGCGTGCAGCCGCACCTCAAAGAGCGCACGATTTTCATTACGGGCGACATCGCCGCCTCGACCCACGCCACGCTGCAGGCGACCGGCTGTCCCGTGCTGCTCAAGCCATTCGACATCGAGGAGCTTTCGGCCGCCGTTCGCGAGCGTTGCGCCGCGACCGATGGCCGGTCGCGACCCGCGTAGTCGTCAGTCGTCTCTTGTATGTATGAAACTGCTCTTGCCGGTGCTGGCCAGTGTCGCGCTTTTGCCTGGTCCCGGTCCGATGGTCTCGAGTCATATCCGTCACTCGCCCCCAGCCCAATGGACGTCGTATTCGGCTGGCGGCCAGAGTCGCCTTGCGGTCCTGCTGACTGACACGACCGCTCCATGGCTGCCGCTCGCGCATGGTCTGCGTACGATCGGCGTCCCGTTCGTCATCACGCGCGATTATCACGCCGCGCTCACGCATCGGGTCGTGTTGGTGTACCCGATGATCTCCGGCCGCACGCTATCGGCCGATGCCTTACGGGCCTTAGTGGGATATCAAGGGACACTGATCGCGACGAACGTGCTCATCGGCGGTATGGGCGAGACGTTCGGCTTCGGTGAAGCCGTGCCGTCGCGCACCCGAAAGGCGATCACCTTCTCGGCCGCGGCCATTCAACGATTTGGCCTCGACGATCCCCGCGAGTCGACGCTGCGGGCTCCGTGGTCGTACGGCTACAGCAAGCCAACCGAGGCGCTCGCCATGTTCGATGACGGGACCGCGGCTATCACGGTGCACGGCCACGCGTATGCGCTGGGTGTTGATCTCGGTGCGCTCTTGGAAACCGGATACGGCGGTCACGATGAGACGTTGGCGCGCGGCTATGACAATGGATTCGAGCCGACGATTGACGTCTGGTTGCGCGTCATCAAGAAATTGTACACCGAGAGTGAGCCGAACGCGGTGACGCTCGGTACGGTGCCGGATGGCAAGCCGCTCGCGGTGATGATCACGCACGACGTCGACTACGCCAAGTCCGTCGACAACTCGCGCGCCTATCTGGAGCTCGAGAAGAGCGCCGGCATCCCCGCGACGTACTTCATCCAGACGAAGTACATCCGGGACTACAACGATGATGTATTCTTCAACGACCAGGAAGCGCCACGAATCCGGGAGCTCCACGCCGCGGGCATGGAGCTCGCCAGCCACTCCGTGGCCCACTCGCGGCAATTCGGGACCATGCCGGTTGGCACCGGCGATGAGCGCTATCCGGGCTACCATCCGTTCGTGCAGAACGCGACGGTGACGACCGGAGCGAGCGTCCTCGGCGAGCTTCGGATCAGCAAGTATTTGCTGGAGTCGCTCGCGCCAGGTGACACGGTGACCGCGTTCCGTCCCGGCTATCTCGCCGAGCCGCGCGCGCTGCCGCAGGCGCTCGCCGCGGTCGGCTACCGCTACAGCTCATCGACGACCGCCAACAGCTCCCTGACGCATCTGCCGTTCGCGCTCACGGCTGACCGCGCCGGCGAGGCCGAGAGCGGCATCTTCGAGTTTCCGGTCTCGATCGAGGACGAGGCGCCGCCGCGCATGGATGCGCGCGTCAACGACGCCCTCGATGTCGCGCGCCGCGTCGCGCGCTATGGCGGCGAGATGGT
>DASRDS010000282.1:0-2632 GCA_035652495.1 Gemmatimonadaceae bacterium | reverse complement strand
CGAGCCGGTGTCTCGTGCCGACGATCGAGGACCGGACGCTCTATCACTACATGAGCGACGACCAGCGCTGTGACCGTTCGCGTCAGGATGTGCTGACCTTCGAGACCGAGCCACTCACCGAGGATGTGTCGTTCGGCGGCGAGATCCACGCGCGGCTGCACGTGAGCACGACGGGTACGGACGCGGACTTCGTCGTGAAGCTGATCGACGTCTATCCGCCGAACGAACCTGACAATCCTTACGCGCCATCCAAGAACATTCATTTGGGCGGATACGAGCAGCTCGTGCGCGGCGAGATCATGCGCGCGCGATTCCGCAAATCGTTCACGACGCCCGAGCCGATGCATCCGGGCGAGATCACACCGGTGGCGTTTCCGCTGCAGGACGTCATGCACACGTTTCGCGCCGGGCATCGGATCATGGTGCAGGTGCAGAGCACGTGGTTTCCGGCGTTCGACCGAAATCCGCAGCGGTACGTGCCGAACATCTATAGGGCCGACGCATCGGACTTCATCAGGGCGACCCAGCACATCTGGGTCGACCGCGCGGAGCCGAGCTACCTCGAGGTCCAGGTCGTCCCATGACCGCCACGCGGTAGGTACGCCGGGTACCGCGCGATCGGATTCGTCAGATCCGATCGCGACCGCGCCGTCGTAACTGCTCGTGCCCTTCATTCACTGTGTCTTTTTCTTGCAAGTCGCGCATCTCGACACGGTCGTGACGCGCGGCCGTACCGACAACCTCGTCGGCATTGCCGCGTCGTCAAACCAGGGAACCGTTGGCGAGGCTGATCTGTCGCTCAGGCCCCTCCTACGCCCAGGCGAAATCGTAGAGAACGTCCCGGGCGTCATCGTCACACAGCACAGCGGGAGCGGCAAAGCCAATCAGTACTTCCTGCGCGGATTCAATCTCGATCACGGGACGGACCTCGCGCTGAGTCTCGATGGCGTCCCGATCAACATGCCGACGCATGCGCATGGCCAGGGGTACGCCGATCTCAACTTCGTCATCCCCGAGCTGATCGAGCGCGTCGATTTCAAGAAGGGACCATACTATGCCGACGTCGGCGACTTCGGCTCGGCCGGCGCCTTCGATATCCAGTACTACGATCGCTTACCGAACGGTATCGCACGCCTCGATGGCGGCCAAGGCAGTTATGCGCGCGCGGTCGTAGCCAACAGCGCCGGCAATCTCCTGTATGCCGGCGAATTTGAGCACAATGATGGTCCATGGGCCATCGGCGATGACGAACGCAAGTTCGACGGCGTGCTCCGCTATGCGAACGGTGATGCGCGAAACGGATTCACGCTCACGGGTATGGGCTATCACAACGACTGGCACTCGACGGACCAGCTGCCGGATCGTGCTATCTCCGAGAGGTTAGTCAGCCGTTTCGGCGACATCGACTCGACGGATGCCGGCAACACCGGACGATACTCGCTGACGGCCGACTGGCACGCGACCAACGGACACTCGAAATCCCGCGTGGTGTTCTACACGCTCCACTACGATCTGGATCTCTATTCCGACTTCACCTATTTCCTGAACGATCCGGTGCACGGCGACCAGATCGAGCAACGCGACGTCCGTACCGTCACCGGAGCGCGCGCCATGCACACGGAGTTCGGCACGCTCTTCGGCGTGCCCAGCCGAAACACGATCGGTCTCGATGTCCGATACGACAATATCGACAACGGATTGTATCACACCGAGCGGCGTGTGCGCCTCGACGCCGTCACCGTCAATACCACGAACGAAGTCGCCGAGGCGCCGTACGTCGAGAACGCGATGTTCTGGTTGCCGTGGCTCCGCACCGTGGTCGGACTCCGCGGCGATCTGGTGGGAGTCAACGGCTTGTTGAGCCCCAAAGCCAACATCACCTTCGGCCCATGGGCAAAGACCGAATTCTCCGTTGACGCCGGTGACGGCTTTCACAGCAATGACGCCCGTGACCGCGTGACGCCCATGGCCCGTAGCACGGGCGCCGAGGTCGGCGTGCGGACCGCGATCATTCCCGGCCTGCAAAGCTCGGTCTCGCTCTGGCTGCTCGATCTCGAGTCCGAGCTGGTCTGGGATGGCGACGCGGGCACCAACGTTCCCAGTGGCCCGACACGACGGTATGGCATCGAGCTCGCCAACTACTACACGCCAATTCGCCGGCTGACGATCGATGCCGACTATGCCTGGTCGCACGCACGGTTCCGCGATCGGGAATCGGCGGGCGAGTTTGTGCCCGAGGCATTAGTGTCGACGTTCGATGCCGGGTTGGCGCTCCACGACCTCCCGCGCGTGCTGCGGTCCTGGGACGCGGGGCTCCGGTTCCGCTATTTCGGCCCACGGCCGCTCACACAGGATGGCACGGTTCACTCGAACGCGACGTCGCTGCTGTACGCTGACGTGGGATACGAGTTCGCCCGCACGCGTCTCAGCCTGGCCGTGTTCAACGTCCTGAACACGACGGCGAACGATATCGACTACTATTACATCTCCCGTCTCAAGGGCGAGCCACTGTCCGGGGTCGGCGATGTCCACTCCCATCCCTCCCAGCCGAGGACGCTGCGCGGATCGGTGACTGTGCGCTTCTGACCGCGCGTATACATTAATGCCCTATCGATAGATCAATATAGAATCT
>DASRDS010000281.1:0-1495 GCA_035652495.1 Gemmatimonadaceae bacterium | reverse complement strand
CCGGCGACCAGCGAGTTGGCACCGATTACCGACCCGTCGCCGATGGTCGAACCGGGCATGACGAACACACGCCAGGGCAGCCAAACGCTCTTACCCAATGTGACGGGCTCATAAGCGGCCTGATAGCCATCCAGCACGTTGAGCCACGCACCGTGCGTGAAGATCAAGCAGTGGCCGCCGATGCCCGTGTCGTCGCCGATAATGACGGGCTTCGTGGCGTTGATATTCGCGAGCTGCAGAATGATGGTGCGAGAGCCGAGGACGAATCGGGATTCGGGCAGCGTTGGGCCGCCGACGTAGACCTGCTCGCGGATCCGCGCATCCTCGCCGATCTCGATGCGCTCGCACGAGACGTAGCTCATCGTGCCCACGCTCGAATGGCGGCCGATGGTAATCGAGCGTCCCTGCACGATCGCGAGCAGCCCGATCTCGACATGGTCGCCAAGGTTCACGTCGCGGCCGACCACGACACCGCCGAACGCGATCTTGACGCCGCGGCCGATCTTGTAGCCGAGGAATGTGCGATACGTGAAAATCTTGAGGAAGCTCGGCATCCAGCCGAATAGGGCCAGATGCGCGAGCGGCAGGCGAGACGATGGGATCAGCGTGCGCGCCATTGTGCGAGTAAGCTACTAGCATGATTCGGGTAGCGCCGACCGCTCATCCGGCTATTGAAATCCTGGTTGACCAGTCGAGGGTGCTCGTGGTCGATGACCCGACCGCGGATGTCGTGACGCTCGGTGTGGGCGATACACCGGTGTCCGATGGCCACGTGATGGTCTCGTCCTCGGAGCTGGCTCGAGTTCTCGAGGTGGCCGGGGCCGGAGCGGAGAGTCGCGCTGCCGTTCACGATCGGTATGGCCGTGTCCCGTCGTCGGCCAACCCGCTCGTAGCGGAGGGCGTGGAGCGCCGGCCCGTGGTCACCGAGATGGCGGTAGCCCTGCGCGAGCGCGTCCGCCAAGCGGCTGGGCGCCGATGCGTCCACCTCGTGGCTCCATGGCCCGATGGCAAACGCTGGGCGGCAGCGTTCACGCACGATGTCGACGTGGTGGTGAACTGGGCTCTCTTCACCGGTCTGCGCTTGGTCGAGCTGCTCCGGAAAGGTGAGCTCCGTCGCGCGGCCCAGGTCACCGCCGCCGCGCTCGGAGCGGCGTCATTCGGCGATCCGGCCTGGCGCGGGATGGTCGACGTCCTGGCGCAGGAGAAGGATGCAGGTGTCCCATCGACGTGGTTCCTGTTGTGCGGCACGCCAACGTGGTCGACCTGGAAGGCGGGTGACCTCACGTATGTCCCCGAGTCGCGTGCCGTCCGCCGCCTGCTGGATGCGCTGGCGAAGGCGGGGAATGAGGTCGGTCTGCACGGCAGCTTCGCGACGTACGACAACGCCGAGGTGTTCGCGGAACAGCGCCAACGCTTGTCGGCACTCAGCCCCAACCCGACGGGCGTCCGCCAGCACTATCTCCGCATGCGTCCCGGCGCGACGCAGACGGCCATG
>DASRDS010000280.1:0-5535 GCA_035652495.1 Gemmatimonadaceae bacterium | reverse complement strand
CGTCCTCGCCACAACGCATATCCCGTTACGCGATGTGCCCAAGGCGGTCACGCCGGACGCCATAGTCGAGACCGCGCAAATCACGCGAGATGGTCTCCGAGATTGGTTCGGCATCTCGAACCCGAGATTGGCACTGTGCGCGCTGAATCCGCACGCCGGCGACCAGGGCCGCTTTGGCGATGAAGATGATCGCATCTTAGCCCCAGCCGCTCGTGAGGCAGAGATCGCCGGCCCATTTCCGGCCGACACCGTGTTCGTCCGTGCGATACGAGGTGAGTTCGACGCGGTCATAGCGCCATACCACGATGTTGGCATGACGGCCATCAAAGTCGCATCGTTCGGCGAGGCGGTAAACGTGACGCTCGGCTTGCCGTTCCCACGGACATCACCTGATCATGGTACTGCGCTGGACATCGCCGGCCGGGGTATTGCGGACCCTTCCAGCATGATCGCGGCCATTCTCATGTGCGCCGCCATAGTCAAAAGACAATGCGACGCGCACTCGTAGCACTCGTCCTCGTCGGATGCGTCAGCATCCGTCCCGAGCCGCGTCCCACACCGCAAACCACTACTACTCCCGTTAGTGGTCAAACCCCTGTTGCGTTGTCGGTCGATAGCGCCACGGTGCGGGCCATCATAGCCGAAGGCATGACCCACTCACACGTGGGCGCCGATCTGGAGTACCTCTCGGACGTCATCGGTCCGCGCCTCACCGGCTCGGCCGGCCTGCGTCAGGCGAACGACTGGACGCGCGACAAATTCCGCGACTACGGAGTCGACAGCGAGTGGACCGAGCCGTGGACGTTCGGCCAAGGCTGGGAACGCGGCCCGATCTCCCTCACGATGGTCGCGCCCCATGTGCAGCCGATCTTCGGTGCATCGTGGGCCTGGGCGCCGGGGACCGATGGCCCGGTCACGGGGCCGGTCGTAATCGTCGACGCGACATCACCGGCGGACTTCGCGCAACGTTTCGCGGGCCGCCTGAAGGGCGCATGGGCGATGATCCGGGCGCCGGTGCCCATCGTGAATTCCGACGGCCCCGCGATGACGCACGCGGACAGCCTGCACGCCGACTCGGCGCTCAAGGCCTGGTCCAAGGCGGCGAACGACCAGACCAAATCGATCCCGCAGCTGCCGGCGCTGCTCGCGGCCGAACACGCGACGGGGCTGCTGCAGGACGGCGCGAAGGAATTTGGGCTGCTGACGATGAGCGGCACGCCCCGCGGCCCCGATCCGATCGCGCACATCGTGATCCCGCACGAGACGTACACGATGTTCTACCGGCTGCTGCGAGCCGGCCAGCCGGTGAAGATCCGGGCGGACATCACGAACACGCTGACCGTCGACACGCTGACCGCGTACAACACGGTCGCCGAAATCCGCGGCACGCAGCATCCCGACGAGGTCGTGTTACTCGGCGCGCACCTCGACTCGTGGGACCTCGGCACCGGCACCACGGATAACGGCGCCGGTGCGATGGCCGTTCTGGAGGCGGCGCGCATCCTGGCCGCCGCCCATGTGCGACCCGCTCGCACCATTCGCTTCGCGCTGTTCACGGGCGAAGAGCAGGGGCTGCTCGGGTCGACGGCCTATGCCAGCGAGCATGAGGACGAGCTCGCGAAATTTCAGGCCGTGCTGGTACTCGACAACGGGACCGGGCGGATCACCGGAATCGCGCTACAAGGCCGCAACGAACTGCACGATGCGTGGCAAGCCCTGTTCGCCCCGGTCGCCTCTATCGGTCCCTTTACCGTGCGAGCACAGAGTAAGGGCGGCACGGATCATCTCTCGTTCCTACCGTACGGCGTGCCGAGCTTCAATTACGACCAGCTCACGCGCGGGTACAATCACACGCACCACTCGCAGGCGGACACGTTCGACCACGCGCTTCCGGATGATCTCGCGCAGGCCGCGACGGTCATGGCGGTGAACGCCTACGAGCTGGCTAATGCGCCGGCGCTTCTGGCTCGCGGTCAGACGGCGGAAGGTCAGTAGCCAAGAGCTCAATGCGCCGGCCGTCCATCTGACGCACCGTGAACGTCGCGCCACCGGCCGAGACCCGGTCGCCGATTTGTGGCAGCCGTCCCAGGGCGCCGAAGACGTAGCCCCCTATGGTCGTATAGTCGTCATCCGGGACGGTCAGCTCGTAGAGATCATTCAGCTCGCCAATGTTCGTGCCTCCCGAGATGATGATTTCTCCGGTTCTCGTGGGGCGGGCTTCCGGCTCGGGCTCATCGTACTCGTCGAGTATCTCTCCAACGATTTCTTCGAGCAGATCTTCCATGGTCACGATGCCAGCCGTGCCCCCGTACTCGTCGAGCACGATCGCCATGTGCTCCTTGAGGCGCTTGAAATCCGACAGCACCTCCTCGACTTCTCGCGAGCCCGGTACGACATGGACATTGCGCACGATCGCCCGCAGGGAAAACGATTCCGGGTTGTCGCGATCGACCTTGAGCAGGTCCTTCGCCAGCACGATCCCGATGATGTTGTCGATCGTGTCGTCGTACACCGGATATCGTGAGAAGCCCGTCTCGTTGACGACGGCCACCGTCTCGGTCCACGTGGCATCGACCGGTAGCGCGATGATCTCGGTGCGCGGGGTCATGACCTCGCGCGCATTCTTCTCGGAGAACTCGAACACCCCTTCGATGAGCTGCGCATCGTGCTGCTCGAGGGCGCCGAGCTCCTGGCTCTGCTCGACCAAGAGCCGCAGCTCCTCGGGCGAGTGCACGCTGTCCTCGGAGACCGACTCGGTTCGGGCGCCGAACAGCCGCAACACGATCTCGGCCGATCGATTGAGGGCGAATGTAAACGGCGTCGTGACGAGGGCCCACAGCATGAGGGGCGGGACGAGCAGGCGGGCCACCCGCTCCGGGTGGCGGAGCGCCGCCGCTTTTGGCGCCAGCTCGCCGAACACCACGTGCAAGTACGTGACGAGCACGAGCGAGATCGTCGCGGCGATCGTGATGCGGACCGAGACCTCGAGCGCGTACGGCAGGCGCCCGATCGCGCTCGCGAAGGGGTCCGTCAACGTGGATTCCGCGACCCAGCCCAGCCCTAAGCTGGCGAGCGTGACGCCAAGCTGACTGGCCGAGAGGAGCGACGGTATGTTACTGGTAGCGCGGAGCGCGAGCCCGGCCAACCGATCTCCGTCCTTCGCCATTCCCTCCAGTCGGGTGCGGCGGGACCGGACGAGTGAGAACTCGGCGCCGACGAAAAACCCGTTCAGGAGGACGAGTATTCCGAGCACCAACAATCGGTCGAACACCTTGGCAAGGTACCCCGCATCGTGACGGCGCACCACCATCACCATCACGATGGTCATAGCCATGACCATGCGCACGGTGCCGATGCTGGGACCAGGCGACTCATTATCGCGCTTGGGCTGACCGCCCTCTTCCTCGTCGTCGAAGTCATCGGCGGCATCCTGGCGCATTCGCTCACGCTGCTCGCGGATGCGGGGCACATGTTCACCGATGTCGCCGCGCTGGGATTGTCACTCTTCGTCGCCTGGTTCAGCCGGCAGCCCGGGACGCCGGAGAAGACCTACGGGTACCTCCGTTGGGAGATTCTCGCCGCGTTTCTAAACGGTTCGACGCTGCTCGTCGTCTCCGCCGGAATCATCTACGAAGCGATCGTGCGGTTGGGCAGCCCGACGGTCGTCCAGAGCAATCTGATGCTCGGTGTCGCTGCGGCCAGCGTCGTCACCAATCTCATCTCCGCCTACGTCCTGCACGGCGGCGCCGGCGAGAGCCTCAACATGCGCGGCGCCTACCTGCACGTCCTCGGCGACCTCCTCGGCGGGCTCGGCGCCGTCGCCGCCGCGCTGATCATTCGCTTCACCGGGTGGCAGCAGGCCGACCCGATCGCCTCGATCGTCATGACGGTGCTCATTGTGCGGGGCTCATGGCGCATTGTTCGCGAGTCGGTGGACATCCTCCTCGAAGCGACCCCTTCCCACATCTCGGTCGGCGCCGTGCGCGCGCAGCTCCTCGCGCTCCCCGGGATCGAGTCGGTCCACGACCTCCACGTGTGGACCGTCACCTCCGGCGTGGTCGCCATGAGCGCCCATGCGCTGGTGCGCGACCCCGAGCGGCAGCAGCATGCGCTCGAGCACATCATCGACGCCATGCGTCTCTTCGGCATCGAACATGTGACGGTTCAGATCGAAAGCCGGGAAATGGCCGAGCGTGAGGCGCATTTGCACGCCTAAGCAGCGTAAACGTGACGGGCCTCACGCCTGGGGCGTCTAACCCCAGACACGGCATGCCCGTTTCCGGCCCAATGACGACCGACTTTCGCATAGACAAACTCCGCGTCGCCGTCTCGTTGATCATGTTAGGCGGCGAGGAGCTGAACGGAAACATGTTCGTGCAATCCGTTTCCCCGAACCGCCTCGGCCGGGAAGAGATTCCCGACGTGCTGAACGGGGAGGAAGCATTTTTCCCGCTGGCCCAGGAAGGGGGCACGTTGCTGGTCGCCAAGGATCAGGTCCGTGAAGTAGTCGTCCGTGGCGACTTCTCCCAAGCCTTCGTGCAGACCGGCGCGCGACGGGTGCCCGTGGAGCTGACGCTGACTGATGGCGCGATCCGGACCGGTGAGGTCTACCTGGAGATGCCGGAGCAGCGGCCTCGCGTCCTCGACTTCCTGAACCGGTATGCCCAGCGCTTCGTGGTGCTCTACGCCGCGGGCGGGGTGTGTCTCATCAATCGTTCGCTCATCGAGCACGTTCGGCCGGCCGACTGAGATGGCTCAACTCGACAAATTCCTGACCGTCATGGTGACGAACCATGCGGAATCCATCCTCTTGATCGAGGGTGATGTGGCGACGCTGCAGAAGGATGGCGTCCCGCGTCCGATCACGCGGCAGCCCTTGTCGGGCCCGCAGCTGTTGATGCTCCTCAAGGAGATCGCCCCCGCGGCGTCCCACAAGGACCTCGACGGCGGCGCGCCGGCCGTGTTCCGGTACGCGAACTCCGACGGGGACTTCCACGTCAAGAGCGCGCACACCGGTGGTCGTTGGCACGCCTCGATCGCGGTCTTTGACGGGCAGGAGGAGGCCCCAGCCGTCGCGGAGGAGCCGCCCGCGGAGGCCGCTGAGCCACCGGCGCCCCGCCGGTCCTCAGGAAAAAAGAAGGTCGCCGAGCCAGAGCCGGTCGTCACGGCCGTCAAGCAAAACGGCACGGTATTTCGGTTGCCGCATGCCGAGACGGAAGAAGAGAAAGTCGATGCGGCGCTGGCCGACATGAACACGCTGCTGACGCAGCTCGTCGAGAAGAAAGCGTCCGACCTGCATCTGCGTTGCGACGAGCCGCCGATCATGCGCGTGGATGGCGAGATGCTGCGCGTCGAAGGGTACCCGTTGCTTGATAACGCGTCGATGGAGATCATGCTTCGCTCCATCATGAGCGGCCGCAACCGTCAAGAGTACGCGGACAAGAACGACGTCGACTTCGCCTACGAGATCGATGGCGTCGCGCGGTTTCGATGCAACGCGCTGCGTGAGCGGAAGGGCGCCGCCGGCGTGTTCCG
>DASRDS010000279.1:0-1085 GCA_035652495.1 Gemmatimonadaceae bacterium | reverse complement strand
TATTCGTCACGGCGTTCGATGCATACGCCATTCGGGCCTTCGAGGCGAACGCGCTCGATTACATCCAGAAGCCCGTGGCGCGCCCACGCCTGGCGCGGTCACTCGAACGGGCGCGGCGACAACTCGATCTCCGCGAGGCCGCGACGCCGCAAGCGGCGGCCTTTCGATCGGCGAGACAGGTGGTGCGCGGCTACACGACCCGCTTCGCGGTGCGCCGCGACGACGTCGTGCACTTTGTGCGTGCCGAGGCCGTCGATTGGATCGACGCGTCCGGCAATTATGTGCAGTTGCACGCCGGCGGCGCCGCGTACCTCCTGCGGAGCACGATGGGCGATATCGAGGCACGACTCGACCCCCAGCACTTCGCGCGCGTCCATCGTTCGGCCATCGTCAATCTCAACCGCATCGCGCGGATCGAGCCATTCACCCATGGCGAATATGTGCTCGTTGTCGCCGACGGGGCGCGAGTACGATCGAGTCGCGCCTATAGCGGCCGTTTACGCGAGCTGCTCCACCGCGGGATGGAGTGACGTCGACGGAACCGTCCCGCGGTCAGGCGAAATCGTCACATTCGCCGCGCGGATTCGCGGCCGGTGCGTCATCCTGAGGGAGGTTCTTCGACTTCCCTTCCGACCGGAGCGCACATGCGCGCATCAGTGCTTTCGATTGCGGTAGCGATCTCTGTCCTGGCGGTTCTGCCGGCCGCGGCGCAAACGAGCGTCGACACCTCCGGCATTCGTGCGACGGCCCACGACTATATAGATGGATGGTACTCAGGCGACGCCGATCGGATGGAGCACGCGCTCCACACGCACCTCGCCAAACGTCTCGTGCGGATAAACGATCACCAGCAGAGTGCGCTCGTCGATCTCACGGCGGCGGAATTGATTCAGAGTACCCGCGCCGGGCACGGCAAGATCCCGCGGGAGCAGTGGCGGGATAGCGTGACCATTCTCGCCATCTTCGGGAACGATGCGGTCGTCCGCATTGACGCCACGACCTGGGTCGATTTCCTCGAGGAGATCAAGTGGAATGGGGAGTGGAAGATCATCAACGTGATCTGGGAGAACCGGCCGACGCCAAGT
>DASRDS010000278.1:0-33231 GCA_035652495.1 Gemmatimonadaceae bacterium | reverse complement strand
GACCCACCAGTGGCAGAACACCACTGGTGGGTCAGTGACATCTGACTAATTCGCGGCCGTCGCCGTCGTCGCGAGTTGGCGGACGGTGCTCGCGAGCTTCTTCACTTTCTCACCATCGGACGAACCCGTGACATCGCCATCCAACTGTGTCGCCAATTGGTTGAGCGCATTCGCGCGCTCGCTGGAGCTCGCATGCTCGGCGGTGCCGAGCACCGAACGGGCCGACGCAATGCGGGAGGACGACAGACCCTTCGAGCGCTCGAGCTGATCGAGATACGCGCGAGCCAGCACGAAGGTCGTCGGCCACACGAGCGCCGGCTGACCCTGCGTGTTGAACTCGTCGAACTTGACGGTCTTCGCGGCCGCGATCTCGTTCGCCGAGACGAGGGCGCTGGGCTTGAGCTCGAAAATGTCCAAGCCGCGCGCGATCTCGGAGCTCACGATGTAGCCGTTATACCAATACGCGGACCATGAGCCGCCAGGGCCCATGCGCGTCGAATCCGACGGGCCGCGGTCGAAGAACGCGATCTCCGTGGCATGCTTGGGATCCGTCCAGTCGAAGACCGAAACGCCGCCCTGATACCAGGCCTGAACCATGATGTCGCGGCCCGGAATCGGAATCAGCGAGCCGTTGTGCGCGACGCAATTCTCGAATGACGTCTGGACGGCGGGCAGCTTGTAGTAGCCCTGGAAGACCAATTTCTTGTTGACGATGTTGAAGATCGCGTCGGCTCCCCAGTTCCGCGGGTCGGTCGCGCGGCATTTCGGCGCGCCGCCGCCGCCCCACTCGTCGGAGAAGAGGATCTTCGTGCCGTCGTTGTTGAAGGTCGCCGAGTGCCAGTACGAGAAGTTCGAGTCGGCCGCCGCATCGAGGCGCGTCGGATGGGCCGGGTCCGAGATGTCGAGCAACAGCCCGTGGCCTTCGCAAGCCCCGCCCGCAAGGCCCAGCTGTGGGTAGACCGTGATGTCGTGGCAACTCGTGCCGAGCACCCGCGGACCACCGACGGAAAAGCGCTTGGTGATAATGTCCTGCAGGTTGGCGTGGAGCGTGGCGCTATCAGCCGCGGTGGGCGCGCCACTGCCGCCACGCGCTTTCACGAGGCTATCGAGCAGGGGGCCGATGAACCGGCCGCTGATGACCTGGGGCTGACCGCCGGGGAATGACGCGACGTACCCGCCATTCGCGCGAGCCTTCTGCACCTCGGCGATATCCTCGGGCGCCTGGCCGTGAGCCCGCACCTGATCCAGGCCCTCGAATATGCGGGGGCTGGAAACGATCCCGGCTTGCTCCGGGTGGGCGAGCGGCACCTTGATGACTTCGATCCGGAACTTGGCGCCGTTCGGGTCTTGATCCGGCGAGGCGTCGATGCAGCCAGCCATCTCCGAGGTCGGGCGCACGAAGGATGAGCCCGAGACGTAGATGTAGATGTTGTCGTGATCCTTCGGATCGACGAGCAGCGTGTGCGTGTGTGAGCCGCGGCAGGTCTGCACGTCCGTGATGAGCTTCGGCTTCGTGATGTCGCTCACGTCCCAAATGCGGACGCCGCGCATACGCTCCTGGCTCGACGGGTCCTTCACGCCTTCCGATCCGCAGTCGAGACGGGTGGCCGGCGACTCGGCCGACTCGAACAGCAGGTTTTTGTAAATCGAGATGTCGCTCTGCGAGCCGGGGCAGACTAACTGGGTCTTCAGCGTGGGCGCCGCCGGATTCGTCATGTCCCAGATCTCGTACCCGTTGTAATTGCCCTGAATAATCAGGTTGCCGAGGAAGGCGAGGTCTGAGTTCGTCTTCCCGACGAAGTCCGCCGGCGGCTTCATGTTGGCGACCAGGTGCATGTTCCACTCGGCCTGGCCTGCGTCCCACATGCCGGCTTTCAGGCCGACCCGCGGATCGGGCATCGGGGCGATCGCCGAGCGGTTGCAGTTGTTGTCACCGCACATGTTGCTGCCCCCGCCACTCGATGGGGAGGCGCTCGTCGTCGAAGCGTTCGGGTGGGCACAGGCGGCAACTGCCAGAAGAGCGAGAGCTAACGGACGCGCACGTGGGGGCATAGCTCACCTTATATGAGAGGGCTATGAAAAGGGCCAACAACTAAAAACGCAGACCCCTACCAAAACGCTGTAGGGGTCTGGAATTTGGTCGGATCGTTTGGGACACACCAGCCGGCAGGGCCGCTAGAACGCCCCGTCGGTACAGGCATGTACCGTATTCGAGTACTCCTCTTGAATCACGTAATTGTTGCTTCTGAGCTGCTCGGGATTTCGGAACGTGAAGCAGAGGTCGCCAATCTCATTGCCTGTCAGATCGTTAATCCACGCATCGATATCCGGATCGGTCACGAGCTCAGAGAACTCGTGGGACAGGGTCGATGCCGTGGCGTCGATGACGCGCGGTTGATTCGGCGCATCGCAGCCGGGCGCGAACTGGTACGGCTCCATGGTGAATAGCACGTGCCACCCACCGTGGTTATCGAAGTCCGCGCTGCCGTGGAAGGCACAGAAAACGAACGTGTTGAAGTTGTCCGGTGAGTAGCAGTTCCCGGGCGCGGAGCACATATCCGTCCCCTTGGGAATGAAGACGTGATAGATCTGATCGTAGCCGCTCTTCCCGGTGAAGGCGGATGCCGCATGCAGGATCGCGAGCAGGTCATTTCCCGTCATGGTCGGCGTGCCAGTCGTCGAGTCGACCGCGAACTTCACGGTCGCCGACAGTTCGTTGACGGTGGCGAACTTGCCCGTCGGATCCACATGCGTGTACTGACCGAGAATTTCGGCCATGCTGCTCCCCTGGTAATCACGCAGGAACGTCCGAGGCGTAAGCGCACCCGTGCTCCAGCACGACGGCGCGGTCGGACAGTTGATGTAGAGGTTCCACTGTGTCGCATGGGTCACGACCGGCCCGCCATTCCAGGTCAGGTCCCACGGGGACTGCACGATGTTCGAGCTAATGCCCGAGCGCTGGCCGAGATACTTCTTGTCGGCGATGGCGGCCTGATAGAACAGCTTGCTGTTCGACGTCGCTGCCCGCGCGGCCGCGTAGTTGGCCGATGTCACTTGGAACGACTCGGGCTTGGCGTTCGCCGGAACGCCAGTGAGGTTATCACTCTGGCAGGCAGCCAATGCCAGTGCGGCCGCCCCCGAGAGTGCGAAGGTAGACCAACGACTCGCGCTCATACCAAGAACCTCTGAGAGAAGGGGAACGGTCGTTATACGGTACGAGCGCCGTCGACACAAGATGTCATTGGGAAATTGTGAGAATTCCCATCAAGCCGAGGCTGCTGGGATCGGAAAAAAGGCCCCAACGTGTTCGCATTGGGGTCGGTCTGATAAAAACTGTGACGGTATGTGCGGTCAGCTAGAATCTCGGCAGTCAGGCGACTGGGTAGGGCCCGTCCGCGAAAACTTGCGCGTGGTACCCCTTCGCCCCGATCGCCCGGGCGAGAGGACTCCGAATATCGTCGCGCGCGATCACCGACCGAAAGTCGTAGCGCGGTCGCCAACCCAACGTCGATCTGGCCCTCGCGTTGTCATATACCCGATCAATGCTCGGCAACATCCGCCAGCCGCGCCGCGCGTACACCGTCTCATACTCCGGTATGAGCCGCCGCACCACCGACGGGGCATCATCCTGAAGCGCCGGCAAATCACTCGGCGCGAATGGCGTCGTCGCGCTGATGATCAGGCGGTCGAACCCGATGTCCTTCGCGCGGTCCATCGCCAGCAGATGCGCGCTCACGACGTCCTCGATATCCACACGGCGGTAGAGATACTCGTTCGCCTTCAAGTTGTCGTCGGCGTACGCCTCGCGAGCCGCCGGGTTGTCATCTGATTCCGGAAAGAATCGCGAGGTGCGCAGGATCAGACACGGCAGGCCGTCGCGACGATGCGCCAATTCGCACAGATCTTCGGCCGCCCGCTTCGTGACGCCGTAGATGTTCTTCGGGAGGGGGATGACATCCTCGGTGATCCACCCTGAGAGCGCGCGACCGAAGACACTCGTCGTGCTCGTGTAGACGAACGACTCCACACCACCCGCACGAACACTCTCCTCCAGCAGGATGAGCGTTCCGGTGATGTTCGTGTCGACAAACCGCTGCGGTTCGTGCGTGACAATGTGCGGCTTATGCAGCGTCGCGATATGCAGCACACACTGCACACCGGCCATCCGATCACGAACACAGGCGCGATCCGTGATCGACGAACCTTCGAGCACATCCATCGCGACCACGTCATGACCGAGCGCTCGCAGCGTGCGGCACAGCGCATCACCGAGATGCCCGCGGCTGCCAGTGACCAAGACCCGCATCACACATCCGTCCGCATCAAATGCACGTCCGGATCGAGCAGCACCCAGTACGCACCTGGCGGCCCGAGCGGCATACCGACACTGCCCGCGTTGACGATCCGTAGGCCGTCGATGGCCCGGTCGAACTGCACGTGCGTGTGTCCGCACACCACCAGCGGCTGCGTGACACCCGCGAACATGAGGCGCACGGCGTCCGCCGGCGTATCCACGGCGAAAATCTCGTCGTCGTCACGCGGCGTCGCGTGACAAAAGAGCACCGATCCCAACACGATGGTCTCCGGCAGCACGGCGAGATAATCCCGGTGCCGCTGATCGAGCTGCGCGGCGGTCGCCGTGATGGAATTTTGCACCGCCGTCGGCAATTTCGGCGGCAGCGCCCGTCCGTCGAACGCATCGACCACCAGCCGGTCGCAGTTGCCGCGGATGACATGCGTCCGCGGCCCGAGCGCCATCACCCGGTCCAGTGTCTCACGCGAGCGGCCTCCGAGGACGATGTCGCCGCCGATGACGATCTCGTCGGCTTTCGCGACAGCCAGAATCGCGTCCAGCGCACGGAGATTGCCATGAATGTCGTACAGCGCGGCGACCCGCATTAGATCTTGGGATGCTGCCGATGGAATCCGGTGGCGTCCTGATAGGCGCGGGCAAAGGCGAGCAGCTTGGCCTCGCCGTACAGCGGGCCGAGGAACGTGAGGCTCACCGGGGTGCCGGGTCCGCCCCAATTGCCGCCAAAGGCCCCAGGGCCGGTTGATGGGATGTATGCCGGCGCGTCGTCCCCGCGAATCCCATTCGGGACGATGACCGCCGGATGTCCGGTCAGGTTCGTAACGACCAGCTGCGTCGATCCCGTCGGTGCCACGATGACGTCAAAGCCATCGAACACCTTCGCCATCGCCTCGATGGCGAGCATGCGCGCCCGGTTCGCCTGGATGTACTCGACCCCCGGCGTCAGACGCGCGACGCGGAACGTATTCGGCCAGTCGCTCGGCGCCTGTTCTGTCAGCAGCTTATCCCGACCCGTGCGCGTCAGCTCGTCGAACGCGGCCGCGGCCTCGACGGACAAGAGCGACGTCATCGCCTGATACGGCATGTCCGGCAACTGGACCGGCGTCATGGTTATGCCCATCGCCGCGATCTTGTCCAACGCCGCCTTCTCGAAACGGCGATCGTACGCGATGTGGACGCCGAGGAGCTCACGTTGGTGGGCCGCAGCGGTGTCAGTGGGCGAAGGCGGCGCGAACAGGCGAAGCTGCGGCGGGTCGTTCTCGAAGTCCGTCTTGAGATAGCCGACCTTGAGCGTATGCACGTCGACCTGGGCGTCCCAATTGAACGCGGCCGCGTGCACCGTGCGATCGTGGCCATCCGGTCCGTAGATCGCGTCGAGCACGATCGCGCAATCTTCGACCGATCGGCAGATCGGTCCGAGCTTGTCCATGGACCACGAGAGCGCCATGGCGCCCGTGCGTGGGACGCGCCCAAAGGTGGGCCGCAGTCCCGTGCAGCCGCACCGGGTCGACGGCGAGGAGATCGAGCCGAGCGTTTCCGAGCCGATGCTGAACGCGACGCAGCCGGCCGCGGTCGCCGAGGCGGGGCCGGCCGAAGAGCCGCTGGAGCCCTGAGCGGGCCGCCATGGGTTGCGGGTGATGCCGGCGTACCACCGGTCGCCGAGCGCGAGGGCGCCGAGGGTGAGTTTGGCGATGAGCACCGCGCCGGCGGCGTCGAGCCGCTTCACGACAGTCGCGTCCTCGTCGATCGTCTGGTGCTCGAATCCGCCGGCACCCCAGGTCGTGGGATATCCCTTGGTCGCCAGGAGATCCTTGGCGCCCCATGGGAGCCCGTGCAATGGTCCGCGATACTTGCCGGCGGCGATGTCGCGGTCGGCCTCCTTTGCCTGCGCCAGCGCCCGTTCTTCGGTCAGGTTGATGACGCAGTGCAATTGCGGGTCGAGCCGCTTGAGGCGCGCCAGGTACATCTCGGTCAGCGCAGTCGAGGAGACCTTGCGCGTCCGAACCAGCTCCGCGAGCTCGCGCACGGTGGCGAAGCACAGATCCTCGAGATTCGACGGGACAGCGGTGCTCGCGGCCACCGACAGCCGCATCGGGTGACGCTGGGTCGAGAACGTCATCGACGGCAGCGTCGGATTGAAGTCGATGGCCGGCGCCACGGAGTTCGGCATATGCAACGCGAAGATCGCGTCGTAGCCCTTTACGTTCTGGTTGAGACTCGCGACCATCGCATCGCGATCCTCAGCGGGGATCGGCACATCGGCGATGATCGTGGCTTGCTCGATCATGTCCTTGGTGACGGTGCCCTGGTCGTGGGCCAGCGTCCACAGGACGCCCGGGAACAGCGTCGAGCCCACGCCGAAGCCCGAGCATGTGGCGAAGAAACGGCGACGGTCTAGCATGCGCGAGAATATATCTGTGGCATGGGCGCCACAAAACGCCTATCGCGCTCGGTAATCCGCGAATGTCGTCTCGACGACGGTGAGGTTCCTCCCCCCCTTCCGCCACATCAAAACCCCGGAAACCATCATAGGGACGCCGAGCAGCGCCCCGATTCCGGTGAGTGAGATGAGCAGTCCCAAGAGACCCAGGCACGCACCCACGACCCTCTGGGAGCGAAACGGCTGGGAGAACTCCGTTTTCGCCGCATAGAGAACGTCCTCATCGCTGGCCCCGGTTGATCGGAGCGCCAGGACGACCTCCTGCGGCGTCGTATCGGTCAGTCGCACGTCGACCCTCGACTGGTGTTGCACGGAGAGGCGGTGAGGTGGTACCGTAGGTTCCCCCGGCGGGACAGTGCGTGAACGGCCGGCAAAAACCGTCATGACCTTAGAGACCGCCCGCCAAGATCTGGACCAGCTGTTCAGTCTGACGTACGAAGAGTTGCGCCGCCTGGCGTCCTCGGTTCGACGCGGGGATCCGAGCGCGACCCTGAGTCCGACTGTGCTCGTCAACGAAGCGTGGCTCAAGCTCGCGGGATCGCGAGTGATCAGCGCGTCGACATCACGCTCGCACTTCAAGCGGATCGCCGCTCGTGCCATGCGACAGGTCCTGATCGAGGCCGCGCGACGGCGGCGCTCGCACAAACGCGGCGGAGGGTTGGCGCCGGTCACGTTCGACGACTCACTCGCCGTCTCCACGGATCGCGCCGATGACCTGCTCGCGCTCGATGCCGCGCTCGATGAGCTGGCGCGCCTCGAGCCGCGTCAGGCCATGATGGTCGAGAGTCGGTTCTTCGGCGGACTCGATGTGGCCGAGACGGCGGAACTGCTGGGCGTGTCTGAAGCGACGATCCTGCGTGATTGGCGCGCCGCGAAGGCGTGGCTTGCCCGTGAGTTGAGCCGTGAACGCTGAACGCTGGCAGCTGGTCCAGACGCTCTTTCACGGCGCCAGCGAGCTGCCGCTCGGCGAACGGCGCATGTTTCTGGACGAGGCCTGCGCTGACGATCCGGAGCTGCTGACGGAAGTCGAAGCGTTGCTCGATGCCGACGAACGCGGCGTCGACATCCTCGAGCGGGGCGTCGCCGACATCGCGCGCGATGTGCTCGACGACGAGGCGAAAGGACCCGGGCAGCGCATCGGTCGGTATCGCTTGCTTCGCGTGATTGGCGAAGGCGGCATGGGCATCGTCTATCTCGCCGAGCGCGACAGCCAGGTCGGAGGGCAGGTCGCTATCAAAATCCTGCGCGACGCGTGGCTCTCGCCGGCGCGCCGTGAGCGATTCTCGAACGAGCAGCGCACACTCGCCCAGCTCACGTATCCATCGATCGCCCGGTTCTACGATGCGGATACGCTGACGGACGGCACGCCGTGGTTCGCGATGGAGTACGTGGAGGGCGTGCCGCTCAACGTGCACTGTAGTCTCCACGGCTGCGCGATCGACGAGCGGTTGCGATTGTTCCGCGCCGTGGCCGATGCGGTGCATTTCGCGCACCGGCATCTCGTCATCCATCGCGATCTCAAGCCGTCGAACATCCTCGTGCGCCCCGATGGCACGGTCGCGCTGCTCGACTTCGGGATCGCGAAGCAGATCGAAAGCCTCGAGCGGCCCGTCGATCACACGCGGACGGGACTCCGGTTCATGACGCCGGCGTACGCATCGCCCGAGCAACTCCGCGGCGACCGCGCTGGCGTGCAGACCGACGTCTACTCGCTCGGCGTCATTCTGTACGAGCTCCTCACGGGGCGACTGCCGTTCGATCTGGCGGATCGCACGCCGGGCGAAGCACAGACGATCATCCTCGAGCATGATGCGGTCAAGCCGTCCGCCGTCGCGAGACGGGTGGCCGAGCGATCGGGCGTACCGGCGACCGCGGCATCGTGGGCGGATCTCGATGTGCTGTGTCTGACCGCCATGCACAAGGATCCGGCGCGGCGCTATCAGTCCGTCGAAGCGCTGATTCGTGACGTCGACCACTACCTGAGGGACGAGCCGCTCGAGGCGCGATCGGATTCCGTGCGCTATCGCGCGGTGAAGTTCGTGAAGCGGCACCGGAAGCCTCTCGCGGCACTCGCGATGCTCGCGGCGGTCGTCGTCGGGTTGACGACGTACTACACGGTAGGCCTCGCGCACGCGCGCACCGTCGCCGTCAACGAGGCGGCGCGCACGGAACGTATTCAACGGTTCATGATGAATCTGTTCGAGGGCGGCGATGAGACGAACGGTCCGCCGGACAGCCTCCGCGTCGTCACGCTCGTCGACCGCGGTGTTCGCCAGGCCCGCGCCCTCGATCGCGACCCGGCCGTTCAGGCCGAGCTTTACTCGACGCTCGGAAGCATCTATCAGCAGCTGGGCCAGCTCGATCGCGCGGACTCGTTGATTCGCGCCGGCCTCCATGAGCGGCAGTCCGTCTTCGGACCCGATCATCCCGAAGTGGCCAAGAGTCTCGTGATGCTCGGACTGCTGCGAACGGACCAGGCCAAGCTCGACGAGGCCGAGCAGTTAGTGCGCGACGGATTGTCCATCGATACGCGGCACTTGGCGGCCAACGATCCGGCGGTCGCCAAGGCCGCCGCTTCATTGGGTCGCGTCCTGCGCGAGCGCGGGGTGTACGACAGCGCCATCGCCGTGCTGCAAGACGCCGTGCGGTTGCAGTCGACGCCGATCACGGATTCCGCCGATCTCTCCGAGACGCTGACGACGTTGGCCAACACGCACTATTACGCCGGACACTACGCGATCTCGGACTCGCTCAATCGACGCGTGTTGGCGATGGATCGCGCCCTGCACGGCGACCGCAATCCAACGGTCGCCGATGATTTGGTCAATATCGGGGCGATCGAGCACGAGTTGGGGCACTATGCCGAGGCGGAGCGATTGTATCGGGAGGCGCTCGATATCGACCGGGCGTGGTTTGGCGAAACGCACCCCGAGACGGTCTCGTTGCTTCCGATGCTCGCCCGGACACTCATCGCGGAGAAACGCTACGACGACGCCATCGCGGTACTGAACCGGGCGCTCGTCCTGCAGGAAAAAGCCTACGGGCCAGTCCATCCTCGAGTGGCCTCGGTTCTCAACGCCCTTGGCCTCGCGGCGACGGCGCAAGGCAACATCGATGAGGCCGAGAAGGATTTCATTCGTATGGGCGCGATCTACCGATCCGTGTACGGCGAGCACCATTACACCGCGGGCATCACGGCGTCGGATCTCGGTACCATCTACGCCAAGCGCGACGATCTGCCGAAAGCCGAGCGCACGCTGCGCGATGCGGTGCGTCTGTTCACGGCGACACAGGGGCCGGATCATCACAATACCGGGATTGCCCGGATCAAGCTCGGCGACGTGCTGTTGTCCGAAGGTCGCTATGTGGACGCCCAGCGCGAGACGCTCGCCGGTTACGCAATCGTTGCCAAGCTCCCAGGGGCAACCGATCCCTGGCTCCTGACGGCCAAGAAGGATATGGTGGCCGAGTCGACCGCAATGAACCGCAAATTGGCTGACGACCAACGATAGCAGCTTTAGTCAGCCTTGGGACGACCAGCGATGACGGTTTTCGCCTCCCCTTTTCGCACTGATTGACGGACTAAAGACCGTCACTCAACGAAAGGGAGAGGTGAACATGACGTCGGCTCAACACGCGAGGCGTCTCCTGGCGGCGTCATTTGTCGCAGCCAGCGCGTCCGCGCAAGCACCCGCGGCACCCGCGGCACCCGCGGCACCCGTGGCTCAGGCTCCGTCGATTTGCGGGAATCAGCCGCTCTGTTACGAGGCACCTGATTTCGCCGCGACGATTACCGATTTCCGGACGAGCCAGCAGGGGCGCATCGTGGACATCGGCATTCGCTTCACGAACAAGACCAACGGCGTGCTGGTGCTCGGCTACACGAACGGGTCGGGGACGGCCACGGATGATCGTGGCAATCGGTATATCGTGTGGGGTGGAAACGGTGTTCGCGGACTCGGGCTCGTGAACGGGCAAAGCGTCGATCCCAAGTTCCAGGTTCGCCCGGGCGGGTATGGCGATACCCGGTTCGAGCTCGGGCTGCAGGGTTATCCGCAGGTCATCGGCTTTGCGTTCGAGCTGGATCTCAGCGTGAACGAGATCAACGCCTACCAGGGCAACCAATTCACGGTGGGCAGCGAGTATCCGCTCACCTGGAAGGGTCTAGCCAATGGCGCCGCCGGCGCCGCCCCGGGCGCGGTCGCATACGCCGGTGGCAATGGCGCAGCCGGTGGCAACGGCGCGGCCGGTGGCCTCACCAGCATCCCGTGCCAGAACAGCTCCGTGCAGAACGTCGCCAACGGCGCCAACAACGTCGCCGGGAACGTCTCGGCCGCTGTATCGAGCATCGGCTCGCTCTTCGGCAGGAAGCAGCAGCAGCAACAGCAGGCTGCGTCCGCGAGCGCCCCGACGGTACCCTGCACGCCGGCCACCGGTACGCCAGCTACAGGTACGCCGGCAGCCACAGGTGTACCGGCGGCCACGACGACCACTACTTCGACCGGCGCCGTCGCGACGCCGCGTACGACTCAACCCACGGCGAAACCAGCAGCGACTCAACCCGCCGCGAAGCCTGCCGCGACTCCGCAGGCGGCGACGGCGACTCCCGTGAAAAAAGTGACACCGCCGGCGGCGACGACGCAGCCCGCTCCGTCGAAGCCCTGAACCACTCCCAGGCGACGCGATAGCGTGCGACTATCGCGTCGTCTTTAGCTCGCGTTATCGCAATCGCGGCCCAGCAGCCATCGCAACGCCCAAATGGCGAGCGCGATCGGCAGCACGATGAAGATGAGAAATTTGAGGAGCCCGACCGCGAGCAACCCGATCAAGGCCAGCACCAGCAGCGGGATGCCGAAGATCGTGATCGTGAGCAACGGGCGCAGAGCAAGCAGGCGAAGCAGGGCCGCGATCATCTGAGGTCCAGGGAAGAGGACACCCTTTCTTACGGCGACTATGGAGCCTAAAGTTTCGCCCCATGGCGCTGCCCTGGCTACTCGTGACGTTAGCCCTGGTTCAGCAGACGGGACCGGTGGTTCGAGTCGAATCCGGCGCCTTGGAAGGCACGATCGACTCCGCGACCGGAGTCCAGGTCTTTCGCGGCGTTCCCTATACCGGCCCTCACTGGACTGGCGTCCGCCGTGCGGATCACCTGGGCAAGAATTGCCTGCAGCAGAAGGTGTACGACGATATCGACGCGGCGGCGGCCGGCATGTCGAAAGACTGCTTCTTTCTGAATATCTGGACGACCGGCGCGCCGAACCAAGCCGTGATGTTCTGGATCCATGGCGGTGGATTCAAAGCGGGATTCGGCGGTGAGGCGCGACACAACGGCGCCCGCCTCGCGAAAAAAGGCGTGGTCGTCGTCACCATCAACTATCGGCTGGGCAAGTACGGCTTCAGCGACCGGAACTACGGCCTCATGGACCAGATCACCGCACTCCAATGGGTGCGACGCAACATCGCGCAGTTCGGCGGCGATACATCGCGGATCACGATTTTCGGCGAATCCGCCGGAGGAATGAGCGTCGGCGCGCTCATGGTGTCACCGCCAGCCAAAGGATTGTTTGCGCGCGCGATCCTCGAGAGCGGTACGGGCATTCATACTGACATTCTGCATCCCGATGGACACGTGCCGCCCGGGCCGATCGACTCGCTTCTCGCGCACGGATCGGTAAAGCCGGTACCGGTCATTGTCGGCAACAACAAGGATGAACCCGACTCGCTGTTCGGCGCACCAGCGCGACTCTTCGCGCGACTCGTCACCGAGCGCGGGGTGCGCGTGTATCGCTACGTCTTCACGTACGCGCAGGACAGTCTCGGCGCGTATCACAGCGCGGAGATCCCGTTCGTGTTCGATCTCGCGAAGCCTCCGCTCGCCGAAACGATGAGCGACTACTGGATCGCGTTCGCCAAGACTGGCGATCCCAACGGCGATGATCGTCCGCGGTGGCCGGTGGCGACGGTGACGAGCGATCCCTACCTGGAACTGGGAGCGGCGGTCGCGGCTCGCTCGCACTAAGGCCATATTGATAGGCCATGATTCGTTTCGTAACAGTATTGTTGGGTCTATTAATTGGCCCAACAATCCCGGATCTGTCGACACTGCCTCGCGCGCAAGCGACGCTCGATTCCACACGCCACACGCTCGTGATCGAGACCGTCCCGGTCGATCTGCCAAGCGCATCGAGCGGCATGGGCATGGTCGATTTGCCGGTGCAACAGGTGATGATCCCGGCCAGCGGCTCCATCTACAGCGTGCGCAGCGCGGTCATCGACAGCGCCGGCCACGAGCTGCCGCGATCGTTCTTGCATCACGTCAACCTGCGCGATCCCAATCGGCGCGATCTCTTCTTGCCGAGCAGCCTGCACATTCTCGCGGTGTCGAAAGAGACGCCGGTGCTCGACGTGCCGCAGTTGATCCTGGGTATGCCGCTCGAACGTGACCAGCGCGTGTTGATCACCGCGATGCTCAACAACACGACCGAAACGCCGCTGCACGGCGTCCGCATACGCCTCACGTTTGGGTACCGGTCCACGGAAGGATTCTCGGGTGGGACATTCCCACTCTTCCGCGGGTACCCGTGGGTCCTGGACGTGAAATTCCCACTCGGCACGGGACCGGACGGCAGCCTCGCGTTCGATCTACCGCCGGGTCAGACGGTGCAATCGTGGGAATCGAGCCCGGCTGTCCCCGGCTACATACTCGGGCTCGGCGGTCACGTGCATGACTACGCCACGGAGCTCGAGCTATCGGACGCGACCACTGGACAGGTCCTCTGGCGTCAGAAGCCCGTCAAGGACTCATCAGGGCGCGTGCTCGAGATGCCGATCACCAAGTTCTATCGTTGGTACCGCTTGGGACTTAAAATCGAGCCGTCCCATCACTATCGCATCACCGTGCGATACGACAATCCAACCGGTCGCACGCTGCACTCCGCCGGTATGGGCGCGATCGCCGGATTGTTCGTTCCGATGCACGGGGTGACGTGGCCGATGGTCGACACGACGAACGCAGTGTACCGTCAGGATCTCGGAATGGCATTCATCCCTGGCGACATGAAAGGGATGGAAATGGAGCACTAGTATGACCTGGTTGCGGGTGTGCGCGGCGATAGGGATGAACGCGCTGAGCGGGTCCTGTCTGACGGCCCAGACGCCGAAATTCACGATTCCGGTCACGAGCGGCACGCTCTCAAACGGCCTCCGCTACGTGCTCTCGACCGATCACAAGACGCCGATCGTGACGGTCGCGGTCTACTACCACATCGGCTTTCGCATCGAGCCGCGCGACCGCACCGGCTTCGCGCACCTGTTCGAGCACCTGATGTTCCAGGGCTCGCGGAACCTGGGCAAGCTCGAGTTCATCAAGCTCGTGCAGTCGAACGGCGGTGTGTTGAATGGCTCGACCCGCTTCGACTTCACGAACTACTTCGAGATCGTCCCGTCGAACACCCTGCAGACTTTCCTCTGGGCGGAAGCCGATCGCATGCGATCGCTCGCCATCACCCAGGACAATCTCACGAATCAGCAGGGCGTCGTGAAAAGCGAGGTGCGCGTCAACGTACTGAATCGGCCGTACGGCGGCTTCCCATGGCTCGACATGCCGCAGTACGCGAATACGAACTGGTACAACGCGCACAACTTCTACGGCGACCTCCGCGACATCGACGCGGCCACGCTCACCGACGCGGAGGCCTTTCACAAGACGTATTACTCGCCGGGTAACGCGGTGGTCGTCGTGACCGGCGACCTGGATGTCGCGCAGGCGAAGGGCTGGATCGAGCAGTACTTCGCTTCCATCCCGGCTGCCCCACTTCCGAAACGCCCGGATCTGACGGAGCCGAAGCAAGAAAAAGAAATTCGCGCGAACAAGACCGACTCGCTCGCGAGCCGGCCGGCGTTGGCATTCTCGTACCACATGCCGCCCCGGAATACGCCGGAATTCTTCGCCATGGGGTACATCGACCAGATTCTGCTCCAGGGTCACGATGCCAAGCTCTATCAGGCACTCGTGCAACGCGGCGGCGTGACCGGCGACGTGTCCGGCGGCATCAACCTCCTCGGCAATCAGTTCGACTACGAAGGCCCCATGTTATGGACGGTGTCGCTCTTCCACGATGCGCAGCATTCGCCTGACGAGATTCTGAAGCTCGCCGATGCGGTCATCGATTCGTTGCGCACCGTGCCCATTGATGCGCCGACACTCGCGCGAGCCAGGGTCAAAGAGCGAGCCGCTATCTACGACGTCCTTGGCGGACAATTCGGGTTCGGCCGCGCCGACCTGCTCGCGTGCTATGCGTTGTTCGATCACGACCCCGGCTACGTCGATTCGCTCGAAGGCAAATTTCAGATGGTCACACCGGCGGTGATCCTGCGAACCGCGAAGGAATACCTCCGGCCGACCAACCGCACCGTCCTCACCATCGTTCCGGGAAAAACCGCCAATGGCGCCGTTGGGAACTAAGGTCGTCGTCGCCCTCTTGGTGACGGGGTCGGTGCTGGGCGCGCAGGAGAAACAGACGCCGCCTCCGCCAGCCGCGCCGCGACCCTTCACGCTGCCGAAGACGCAGGAGATCACACTCGCCAACGGCATGAAGGTCACGCTCGTCCCATACGGGACGCTTCCGCTCGTGACCGCGAGCGTCATCATTCGCACGGGCGCGATCGACGAAGGGCCGGACCAGGTGTGGCTCGCCGGGTTGATGGGCGACATGCTGCAGCAGGGGACGACGACGCGATCATCGGCCGCGGTCAGCGACGCGGTTGCCGGCATGGGCGGTGACCTCAGCGTCTCCGACGGCAACGATGATATGGCGGTGTCGGGCACCGTGCTCGGGGATTCCGCGGCGGCGTTCGTGCGCTTGCTCGCCGACGTGGTGCGCCATCCGCGCTTTCCCGACTCCGAGATGGCGCGACTCATTGGCGACCGGCAGCGGCAGCTGGCGATTGCGCTGACGCAACCGCAACGGATCGCGGCCGAGCGGTATGACAAGCTGCTCTATCCCGACCACCCCTATGGCCGAGTGTACCCGACGAGCCAGATGCTCGGCGCCTATACGACCGCGCAGGTGCGGGACTTTTACACACGCAACGTCGGCGCGGCCCGCGCTCATCTCATCGTGGTCGGCAAGTTCGACGAGTCGGCGGTTCAACAAGCGGCGAACGCCGCGTTCACCGACTGGACCGCGGGCCAGCCGCCGACGGTGAATATCCCGAAGCCCCGCGCCGAGCGGACGTTGGCGCTGATCGATCGACCAGGGGCGGTGCAGTCGACGCTCGCGGTCGGCCTTCCGGTCGCCGATCCATCGAGCGCGGATTGGATTTCGATGCAAGTGACGAACGCGCTCCTCGGCGGGTCGTTCAACTCCCGCATCACCAGCGATATCCGCGAGCGCAAAGGCTATACGTATTCGCCGAGCAGCGTTCTCGACGCGGATTATCACGTGGCCACGTGGCACGAGAACGCGGATGTCACGACCAGCGCGACCGGCGCTTCCCTGAAAGAGATTTTCGGCGAAATCGACCGGCTGCGGGACACCGCGCCGAGTGCCGCCGAGGTGCAGGGCATCCAGAACTATCTGGCCGGTGTGTGGGTCTTGCGTGCGTCGACGCAGATCGGATTGATGGGGCAGTTGGAGTTCGCCGATCTTCAAGGGCTCGACCACGACTGGTTGAGCAACTATATCCCAAGGGTGCACCAGGTCACTCCCGCGGACGTGCAGAGCATGGCGCAGAAGTACCTCGATCCCTCGAAGATGGCCATCGTCGTCGCCGGCGATAAGAAAGTGATCGCCGAGCAACTGGCGCCGTACGGCACGCCCGTCCAGTAGTGGAACCCTCGTTCTCGCTCGCGGACATCGAGGCCGCGCACGCACGGATCGCTCCCCACATCAAGCGCACGCCACTCGTGCGGAGCGATGCGCTCAGTGACCGCCTGGGGAGGAACGTCTATCTCAAGGCCGAGCTCTTTCAAAAGACCGGGGCGTTCAAAGTCCGTGGTGCCTTCAACAAAATGCTCGGGCTCACTCCCGAGCAGCGCGCCGTGGGCGTCGTCGCCGTGAGCGGCGGCAATCACGCGCAGGCCGTGGCCTACGTGGGGCGGAAACTCGGCGTGAAGACCGTGGTGTTCATGCCGCACACGACGCCGCGCAACTATGTCGATGCGACGCGCGGGTATGGGGCCGAGATCGTCTTCGTGCGCGATGCGAACGAAGGGTTCGAGCGTCAAGACGGGTATGTCGCACAGGGCTGGGTGTCGGTGCATCCCTTCACGGATTCGCTGGTCATGGCCGGGCAGGGCACGACAGGGCTCGAGATCGTCGAGGACGTGCCGCAGCTGACCGATTGCATCACGAGCATCGGCGGCGGTGGGCTCATCAGCGGCGTCGCGGTAGCGATCAAGGGACGCCTTCCAAAGGCCCGTGTGTGGGGTGTGGAAACCCTCGGTGCGGACTGCATGTCGCGCGCGTTGGCGGCGGGCAAGCCCGTGCAAATGCCGGCCATCACATCGATGGCCCGGACACTGGGAGCGCCGGCGGCGTCCGAGGAGACGTTGGCGATCGTGCAGCGCTATGTCGAATCCGTGACGGTCGTAACCGATGCCGAGGCGCTCGCGGCGCTCGCGTTTCTCTTGGAGCGCACGAAGATGCTGACCGAGCTCGCGGCGTCGTGTACGCTCGTCGCCGCCGACCGCTTAAAGGCCCAACTCGGGGAGCATGTCGTCCTGCTCCTCTGCGGCGGGAACATGGGCCTGGCTGATCTGTGTCAGGCTACCCTGAAACCGGCTTCGTAGCGCGCCCGTATGGCCGATATGCGAGCTCTCTTCGTCTTTCTGCTCGCCGCCGCTCCGGCGGGCGCTCAAACCGATGCTCCGACGTTCGATTGGAGCGGCTCCGTTCCGGCTGGTGCCACCGTCCATGTCGATGACGTCGACGGCAACATCCGGGTGACGGGAACGAGCGGCGGCGACGTTAAGGTGCATGGTGAGCGTACCCATGTGCTGTCCGGCGGTCGAGCCCTCGTGTTCGCCGTCGTCAAGAGCGGTAACGACGTAACGATCTGCGCCTATCACCCCGGTGGTGAATGCAACGCGAGAGGGGCGCATGGCGGAGCATTCCACGTCAACGTGTCCGGGCAATCCCCAAGCGCCGACCTGATCGTCGAGTTGCCCCCCGGCATCAACGTCGCCGCCGCGAGTGGCGATGGCGAGATCGAGATCCACGGCGCTGGTGCAGACGTCAAGGCCGAAAGCGGCGACGGCGCCATCACGATCGACCATGTGCAACACGCCGTATCGGCAAGTACGGGTGACGGCAGCATCGAGGTCCACCTCGCCAAAGCGGTTAATGCGGGCGACATCGATCTGCATTCGGGCGACGGTACCGTGACGGTCTACGCCCCACGGGAGTTTGGCGCCCAGCTGGACGCGTCGACCGGCGATGGCTCGATCGAGAGCGACATGAAGCTTTCGGTCGAGGGACGCATGGACCGTGAGCATGTGCGTGGGACCGTTGGCTCAGGCGGCGACGTCCGGCTCAAAATCCGCACTGGTGACGGCGATATCCGACTCAAGCAAGAGTAATTTCCTCGCGGCCGCGTGGCGCGATCTCGTGGTGATCAACTATGAGGTCGCGCCCCAGTCGCTCGCTGCACGCATTCCAGCCGGGACCGAGCTCGATCTCTTCGAGGGTCGAGCCCTGGTGAGCGCCGTCGGCTTTCAGTTCCTCGACACCCGCCTGCGTGGCGTCGCCATTCCGTTCCACCGGAATTTCGACGAAGTCAATCTCCGGTTCTACGTCAAGCGCCAGGTCGGCGACGAAGTCCGTCACGGGGTCGTGTTCATTCGGGAGCTGGTCGGCCCACCGTTCGTCGCGTTGATCGCTCGGTTGGCGTACAACGAACCGTATGAGACGGCACCAGTACGTCGCGTGGCGAGCGTGCCCGCCGGCCGGATCGAGTACGCGTGGGGCCGCGGGCGCATCGGCGCGACGGCCGCGAACACACCCGCGATACCCGCCGTGGGATCAGAGCAGGCGTTCGTGACGCAACGCCATTGGGGCTACACGCGCCAACGTGATGGTTCGACCATTGAGTATCACGTCACGCACCCGCCGTGGCGAGTCTGCGATGCCGCCGAAGCGATCTTTGTCCCCGATGCGCCGGGCGGGTCGCCGGTTTCGGCCTACTTGGTTGACGGGTCAGCCGTCGAAGTCACGGCTCCGAGCCGCGTCTAATGACGGTGCGTGCAGGCGACGTTCAGGCCGACCGTGGCCGTCGTCCCGGGTGACGTGAGATAGAAATTCTGCGCTGGAATCGTTGGGCAGTCGGCCGGCAGGCTGTCGAATTCCACCAGACCGGTGCCGACGCTGACGTTCTTCACCTGCCACGATCCGTCGCTCCCCGTGTGCAAAAAGACCGTGTCACCCAGCGGCGGTATGACCGTAATGAGTACACCCACGAGCGGGTCGTTGGCCGTGTCCTTGACGTAGCCCTTGACGGTGCCGGTCTGCGGGCCAGTCGAATTGTTCGCATCGCAAGCCGCTGCGATGGCGAGGATCGCCAGCACGAATGGAATGCACTGTTTCATCCGCGCCAAGGTATGCCCGTGCACGCCGGTCGTCCACTATTCTGTGACGAACGCCAATCGCCCTGTCCAGCCCGGTGGGCGGTATGCCGTCAATCATGTATTTTTGGCGCATGGGACAAACGACGATGACGACGACCCTCGAGCAGTACCTGGGCAACGATGCGGAAGCGCTGTTGAGTCACGAATCGCGCACGATTTCCAAGGATCTGCTCCACCTGCCCGGTCCGGATTTCGTGGATCGCGTGTACGCGCAAACCGACCGGAATATCCAGGTGCTCCGGAACTTGCGCGCGATGTTCAACACCGGCCGACTCGCCAATACCGGCTATCTGTCGATCCTGCCGGTCGACCAGGGCATCGAGCACTCGGCGGGGGCGTCGTTCGCCAAGAATCCCCAGTATTTCGACCCCGAGAACATCGTGCGGCTCGCGATCGAGGGCGAGTGCAACGCCGTCGCCTCCACGATCGGCGTCCTCGGCTCCGTCGGCCGCAAGTACGCGCACAAGATCCCGTTCCTGGTCAAGATCAACCACAACGAGCTGCTGACCGCACCGAACAAGTTCGACCAGATCATCTTCGGCACGGTCAGGCAAGCATGGGATATGGGCGCGGCGGCCGTGGGCGCGACGATCTACTTCGGCTCCGACCAGTCGGACCGGCAGATCACGGAAATCAGTCACGCCTTCCAGCAGGCGCACGAGCTCGGGTTGGCCACGGTGCTCTGGTGCTATCTGCGCAACCCGCTGTTCGAGGTCGATGGCAAGAACTACGAGACGTCAGCCGATCTCACGGGACAAGCCAATCACCTCGGCGTGACGATCGAAGCCGACATCATCAAGCAGAAACTGCCGACGAACAACAACGGCTACGGCGCGGTCGCGAAGGCCCTCGGCAAGTCCTACGGCAAGACCGACAAGCGCGTGTACTCCGATCTCACGTCGGACAGTCCGATCGATCTCTGCCGCTATCAAGTCGCCAACTGCTACATGGGCCGGTCGGGGCTCATCAACTCCGGCGGCGCGTCAGGCGACAACGACTTCGCCGACGCCGTTCGCACGGCCGTGATCAACAAACGCGCTGGTGGGACTGGCCTCATCACGGGACGCAAGGCCTTCCAGCGTCCGATGAAAGACGGCGTGAAGATCCTAAACTTGGTTCAGGACGTCTACCTCGATGAGGCTATCACGGTAGCCTAGCACGAACCAAAACGTCGTTCCCGCCGAGGGGTCGGACTCGACCCCGATGGTGCCTTTGTGTTGCTCGACGATGGCCTTCGCGATGGCGAGGCCAAGTCCCGTTCCACCGTGCCGGCGGCGGTCCGATCCATCGAGTTGCTGAAATCGGCCGAACAATCGCGGCAGGTCGTGCGGCGCGATCCCGGGCCCCGGGTTGTGCACCGCAAAGCGCACACCCTGTTCGATCGTCACCGTCGAGACGGTGACCGTCGCGCCCGCGGGCGAGAATTTAATCGCGTTGGACACGAGATTCGTGAGCACCTGAATGAGCCGGTCCCGGTCGCCGTTCACCACGGGCACCGGTGACAGGTCCTCGACCAACGCGATCGCCCGTTGATCGGCCATCGGTCTCAGCTCGTCGAGCGCCGCGCCGACGACTTCCGCGGGCTCGAGCGTCACCGGCCGAAGCGTCAGCTTGCCGGCTTCGATCTTGTCCAGATCCAGCATGTCGTTCAGGAGCCGCACGAGTCGGTCGCAGTTGTTGCGCGCAATGCGCAGCAGATTGATCGCCTTGGGTGGCAGGTGCGTCACGCCGCCGCCCTCGAGCAAGCCGAGTGACCCGCGGATCGCCGTCAGCGGCGTCCGCAACTCATGCGAGACCGTGGAGACGAACTCGCTCTTCACCCGGTCGAGATGCTTCCATCCGCTGATGTCGCGCATGATCGTCGCGACCGATCGATCGCCCTGCGGCGACGTGTGCGCGACGATGACCTGCGATACCGGGACTTCCTGACCGTCGCGGGTCCGCACGACTGCCTCGCCCTCCCAGACCCCATCCTTGCGCGGCGCGAGCGTCGCCGTGATGTCGCTCAAGGTCATCCCGCGCACCGGCTCATGCTCGCTCAGGCCGATCATCCGGCGCCCGGCGGGATTGATATAGGTCATCTCGCCGGTGTCGTTGGCCACGCCGACGAAGTCCGTCGTGGCGTCGAGTAGCGCGATGAGTCGCGCTTGGCCGGCGCGCTCGCCTCGCTCGGTGAGGAGGCGCGCGTTTTGGCGGGCCGAGATGGCCCCGCGCGCCGTCAGCAGGATCGTCACTGGTGCCGCGGCCACCACCAGATCGCTCAGGGCCGAGCCCTTCATTCGGATCGCGGCCGTGAGCAGCAGGAGATAGACGAAGACGGCCGATATAGTGGGCAGCGGACTGCCCAGCTGGTATCGGCTGAGACCCGCGGTCGCGGCCTCGCTCCCATTCCTCGCCGCCATCGGCTCGCGCGCATAGAGCTCGCCGCTCGCGATCGTGAGCACGGCGGTGACGAAATAGAGCCAGTCCGGCAGCATCGAGTTGAGCGTGCCCGTCGCGGGCAACAGCACCGTGCCGATCAAATCGCCCGAGATCCCGGTGAACTGGGAGATGCCCAGGAGCAGAAAGGCGCCGGGCGGTCCTTCCGTCGTGCGACGCAGTACGAGCGTCGTGAGCCCGAACAAGAGGACCAGATCGCCGATGGGAAATGCGAAGGCCACGAGCACCGCCCGGGGCTCCATGGCTACCTGGGCCGCGGGATGCAGCACGAAGTACCACACGACGACGCCGCCGCCCAGCACGACGGTGGTCGCGTCGAGGGCGAACTTCCACCACTCGAGTCGCGCGCGCCGCGCGTGCGGAAGGCAGAGCAGGGCGCCCAGCATGAGCGGGTAGTACAGGAGAAAGATCACCATCGGCCACGCGAGCGCGAAGTCGCGATGCTCGGCGAAGAGCACGATGAGGGAGCCGCACTGCCCGAGGAACACGGCGGCCAGCGCGCCGGCGATGAGCCCCAGGGCGCGATGCAGGCGACGGTCGAAATCCTGCCGGCGCGCGGCGGTCCAGTAGAGCCATACCGAGGCGAGATTCAGCGGCAAGGACGCGACGGGCGACGCCGCCTCGCCCAGATGCGCGATCAGGCTCGAATGCGTGGCGGTCAACACGATATACGCCACGACATAGCAGGCGGCAACGACCGCCCATGGTGTACGGCGTACGACCATTGTGATGTGTGACGAGCGAGAGGTCCGGGCGGAACTAACCCGAGACTAATTTAGTGCAAGCGCCGGAATTCCAGGGCGTAATTCAGGCGTCCCGGCAGGTGCTCGGCCTCGAGCACCACCTGCAGCTCGATGCGCTCGCCGCCGTCGAGAAAGACGTCTCCTTCGATACGCCGCTCTTCCAGGGGGCGCTCGACCCGTCGCGAGGGGTCAGGATCGGTGTGTGACCTGCTGTCGCGCTCTGAGACGCTGACCCCGCCACGATCGTCTGTATGCGCAGCACATTCACCCCGAACGCTCAGTCGATTACCCCGTGGTCGTGGTGGGGGCAACTCCGTCGCGATAGGTTCGCCCTATGACATCGTGGTCCGGTGTCCCGTACGATCCCAATCGTCTCTACCTGACGTTGTTGGTCATGCTCGTCGTGGTGGCGACCGTGGTGGTCATCGTGCGGACCCGCTTTCGCGACCGCCTGTTGGCCGAAATCGCGTCGACACTCGGCATCTTCCTGCTGATCATTGGCGCCGTCGTCTATTCGGTGGCCTTCCGCGGTCTGCGTCCGTTCGAGCTCGTGATCGCCTGGGCGATCTCGCTGCCGGCCATTCTCTGGTTCGTCGCTCGGCTGAACGACATCATGACCCGGCCGTTGGCGCAGCTCGAGGCTCTCGCCGAATCGATCCGGAAAGGCGAGTGGTCGACCCTCCTGACGCAGAACAACACCGACGGCGTGAGCTCGGCGCTGCACGACGTGGCGTCGCTCGTGGGACAGACCCAACAGACCGCGCAAGCCGTTATGGCCGCCGCCGTGGAAGTCTCGCGAATCGGAGGAGCCGTGGCCGACGGCGCGGAGCAGGTGACGGCCTCGCTCGCCCGCCTAACCGCCGGAGCGCATGAGAACACCATGGCGGCCCGTCGGATCGGCGGCGCCGCCGAGCGCCTGACGGCCGCGGCGGCTGGTGTTGGCGGTGCCGCACGGGAGACCCTGGAGATCTCCGATGCGGTGCGCCAGCGGACCGTAGACGGCGTCACGAGTGCGGATGGCGCGACCACGCGGGTCGCGGATATCGCCGCCGTGTCCCGAGACGCGGTGGGCCGTCTGGCCGGCCTCAGGACGGCCGCCACGTCGGCCACCGAGTTGATCGACGAGATCGGCGGCATTGCCCGCCAGACCAACCTTCTGGCCCTCAACGCGGCCATTGAGGCCGCGCGGGCCGGCGAGCAGGGCAAGGGGTTCGCCGTCGTGGCCGATGAGGTCCGACTACTGGCCAAGCGCAGCGCGGATGCCCTGAACGCCATCCAGGGCCTCTTGGGCCAGATCGGCTCGCGCGCCGACGAGTTGGATCAGCACATGGCGCACGCGCGCGAAGCCGCCGAGGGCGGGGAGCAGGTCATGCGCAACGCTCTGACCGTCTTCCACGATATCGAGCTTCGAGTCCAGCGCACCGTCACGCTCGCCCAATCGGTGGTCACCGCGGCAGCCCAGGCGGAGACGCTCGTTGGCGATCTCGGCACGGCCACGACCCAGGTGGTGAAGGTCGCCGAGGGCACAGCCGCCGAGACGGCGCAGGTCGCGACGGCGACGGCTCGCCAGCGGGAGCTGACCGATCACCTCCGGAAGACCGCGTCGGCCTTGGAGCGGTCAGCTGCCTCGCTCGGCGAGGTGGTGGAGCGGTTCGGCGTCTCGTCGAATGGCAACGCACACGGGTCGATCGATGAGTACGAGCTGGTCGACGTAGCCTAAAAAAGAGCGGCGACCATCGCTGGTCGCCGCCCCTTCTACATTTCTTAACCGTTCCTTACGGCTGCGTTGGGTCGCAAGCCTTGTAGTTCGGGTTGCCCAGTTCCGAGATCGGCACGGGCAGCGCGACCTGATTCCCATACGTGCCGCCCTTCGGATACGGACCAATCGGATAGACCTGATTCGCGGTGAATCCGTACTGCCGTAACAGGCGCCGCATGTCGCCGAGCCGATGTCCGGTCAGCCACAGGTCGAACGCCCGCTCCTGGAACAGGAACTGGACGGGTGTCATACCCGCCGGTACGCCGGCCGCGGGCGCAAGCGTGATTTTCATAGCCGCCGCCGCGTCCGCGCGCGCGGCGTTGATCTTGAGGAGGAACGTGGCTGCGTCACTTTTGGCGAGCGCCGCCTCGGCCTCGATCAGCCGGGCTTCCATATCCGTCGCTACCGGAATGGCTGTAGCGTTGGTCGGATATTTGTCTTGCTGGTAATACAGGGTCGAGCGGTCAAAACCCACGTACGGTTTGTGCGTTGTGGCATCGATGCTATCCATCGGCAGGCGCGGATCCTTGGCCGCCCGATACGGCAAGCCGTTGACGCCCTCGCTGTCCGGGATCGAATACCGCCGCTCATTCCACGAGAACTCGAATACGCCGTTGTTCGTGCGCGTCACAACCCCCGAATATCCCTGGTTGAACACGAATCCATCCGGCACGGCAGCGACTGCCGTCGCGGCGTCCGCGTAATCGCCCGAGTCCGCCAGCACACGGCCGATTTCGACCGCCGCAAAGGACTGCTCGATTGCCTGTTGCGGGTCCCCGTCTTTTTCCGCCGCGAGGACGGTAAGTGCGGAGTCGAACTTCGAGTGGGCGAGCCCCCACACCTGCGCCGTGGGCAACGGCGAGCCGTAATTGATCGACCCGTCCGCGTTCTCCGTGCTGAACTCGATGCCACTGCAGAAGTTCTCGCCCAACTCGGTAATCGTGAGGCCGGCGAAGATGAGCGCCTCGGCTTGCAGCGCGACGTTCGGCTGGTACTTGGCGTACGCCGCCGCCGCATTTTCGGCCGACGTGCGGGCGCGGTGGAGCCGCCGCCACTGCGTGTCGAGGTTTGCGTTCGAGGTGTTCGCCGAACGCTGGTCGACTTCGTTGCGCGTCGGGAACGTATCGGACGAGTGCCATTCGTCGCCGAGGAGGCCGCCGAATTGAATGATGCCCTCGTCGTCTCCGCCGTCGCCGGCATACGAATAGCCGAAATCGCCGTAGACGGCGGCGGTGTAGGTCGGTAACGAGGCCGCGCCGGTCAACGCCGATGGCTGCACGACGTCCGGTGCCGTCACGCGGAGCGTGCGGTTATCGCACGCAATCAGTGCGGTGACGAGACCCACCGCCGTCGCCCCCGCGTATGTATGTCTCAAATATGATGGCATGATGACTAGTAATTGAGGGTGACACGCACCGTGTAATAGCGCACGGGCGGCTGGGTCAAGAAATCGGCGCTCGTAAAGTTGGTAGCTCCGGACTGGCTCAGCTCCGGATCGAGGCCGGTGTACTTCGTCCAGACCCTCAGGTTTCTGGCTGCGAACGTGATGGTGGCGCCGCGCGCAAAGATCTTCCGCGCGTACTCGGGCGGCAGGAGCAGTGAGATCGCCGCTTCGCGCCATTTCCAGAATGTCGCGTCTTCGATATAGCCGGCCTGCGTGTTGTAGACGGCGTCAGCAACGGCAGCGGCCTGCTGCGACAGCGGACCCTTCTGGACGTCGATCTGGCAGTTCAAGAACTTGCCGCAGCGGAAGTCGTTGGTGGCGTTGTACAACTTGTTGCCGCCTTGGAAGTCGAAGAGCGACGAGATCTTGATGATTCTGAACAGCGTCAACTGCGGCGCCAGCGATGCCAACTCGGTTGGAAGACTCGAGCCGAGATAGGAGAAATTCGGGCTGACGGTAACCTCGTCCGGCGTGATAATGCCGTTGTGGTTTTTGTCGGCGTACGTGTACGGCTGCTGCCAGTACCCACCCAGCGGGAAGCCCGGCGTATGCCGTTGCGAGGCGCCACCGAGGCCGAAGATGATCGGCTGAATCTGCTGCCCGTTCACGCTCCCGAGCTGCTGCAGGCGATTCTCGAGCGTCGAGAAGCTGCCGGTCACCGAGAAATTCACGATACGCATCTGCAGGACGTTCGCGGTCGTCTGCAATTCCAGGCCGCGATTGCGCACTTTGCCGATGTTGATCCAACGGAAGTCGGTGTCGCCGATCGATCCGACGAGCACCTGCTGAATCAGCGCGTCCTGGGTGTGCTTGTCGAAATAGGTCAAGCCGAACGTCAGGCGATCACGGAGCACCGAGAGATCGAGGCCCGTCTCGATTTCGGTCGTGCGCTCGGGCTTGAGGTTGGCGTTACCGGGATTGCCCGAGGTGAACGAGGCCAACTGCTCGCCGGTGGGCGCCACCGCGCCAACCGGGTTCTTGAACTCGAGCGCGTTCAAGAAGTCCGGATGCAATCCGGACTGGCCGATCGCGCCGCGCAGCTTGAGCGCGGTCACGAAGTTGCTCTTGGGGAACCAGGGCTCATCGCTCACTACATACGCAATGGATCCCGTCGGATAGGCCGTCGTACCGGCCGCGACACCGGTCGAGCTGTTCTTGTCGAGTCGCACGCCGCCCGTCAGGAAAACCTTGTCGCGCCAGGCGAACTGTTGCTGCAGGAAGCCGCCGAGCACGCGGTTGTCCTGATTGACCTCGCTGATCTGAATCAGCTTGGACGCGGCCGTGTTCGACAATGCGCCGCCCGTCAGACCGAAACCGAGGCTGTATGTACCCGTGAGCAGGTTCCGGCGCCAGCTCCCGCCGACGGTGCTGGTCGAGGTGATGTCGGCGGGCAGGTGCGCTACCGCGGTCAGGTTCGAGTTGATCGTGTAGGTCTCGGTCTCGAGCTGGTTCCGGTTGCGGAAACCGGACGTGAGGTTGCCGTTGCCCGGCGGCACGACGTTCGGTCCCACGCCATCATTGTCATCCTGATTGACGATGTCGAAGCCGCCCGTTGCCGTGGCGGTCAGCCAGGAGAGCGGCTGGTAACTCGCGTTGAGCGACGGCGTCCAGCGCTGAATATCCTCCATCGTTCTCAGGTGCGATATCACGAACGGATTGATCGTGCCACCGAACCATCCAAAGTTGTTGTCGGCGGTGCCGGGCGGGAAGCCGAGGAGCGCCTCGCCCATCACACCCAACGTGTTGTTGTCGTTCTGAGGGAACCGCGTGTTGCTCGCGAGGTAACCGCCGCTGAAGCTGATGGACATGTCCTGTCGCGGACGGGTCGTGAAGTTGGCCCGCGCGTTCGTTTTCTGCACCTGGTTGACGTTGTCCGTGCCGTTTTCCAGCTGATAGTCACCCGAGACGAAATACTGATTCGCATCGGATCCGCCACTGGTGCTCAGATTGTATTCCTGGCGGCGTCCGGTACGGATGGGTGAAATCGGACTTTGCCGCAGCGGGTTGAAGCTCACGACGTTGGCGCATGGGGTGTCATTGAACATGATGGCACAGCCGTTGCCGCTGGCATCAGTGGCGGCCCAATTCGCCGGATACTTGTTGTCGTCGTGGATCTCACCGTTCTCGATGAACCCGTCCCAGTGCGCCCGGCCTGCCTGACCGCGTTTCGTCGTGATGACGATCACGCCGTTCGCGGCCGCGGTGCCATAGAGTCCCGTCGCCGCGGGTCCCTGCAGCGTTTGCACGGACTCGATATCGTCCGGGTTGATGTCATTGATGCGGGAGGGCTGCTGTCCCCCGACGGCTAACGACAGCGGATTGCCACCGAAGGCCAACGGGGTCTCGTTGACCTCGACGCCGTCGATCACCAGTAACGGTTCATTGGAGAGCGAAACGCTGCTCGCGCCGCGAATACGAATCCTCGCGCCCGCGCCAGACGTTCCACTCGATTGCACGACTTGCACGCCCGGTGCTGAGCCTTCCAGCACGCTGGCGAAGTTCGGCGCGGCCGCCAGGATCAATGAATCCGGCGTGACCGTCGGCGTCATGACCGCGGCCTGCCGGGACTCCTGCGTTTGCCCGGTGCCTGTGACGACTACTTGGGACAGGGTCACGGACGCGGCGGTCAAGGCAATGTCCACGTTGGCCGTGCCGCCATCCGTTACCGTTGCCGTTCCGGTATTGGCGCTGAACCCGAGTCGGATCGCCCGGACCGTCTGCGTGCCGACGGGCACGGACCGGAGCCGATAGAACCCGCTGTCGTTCGTGGCCGTGCGAATGACCGTGCCAGCGACGGTGATCTGGACGGCCGTGATGCCCGAGCCGGTCGCCTTATCGGTGACACGGCCGGTGATGGTTCCGGTTTGCGCCGTCAGCCCTCGCGGTGCTAGAGCCACCGCCGCGAGCAGCCACCCGAACGCCGCTAACCCTAATCGACGCATAGTGTCATCCCTCCCCCCTCCGCGTGAGTGTCCTACTAGCCGACTAGAACGAGAAAAGTCGAAGCGGCTATTGTCACGCCGGTGGCGGCGTTCTGTCAAGCATTACCGGGGAGTTAACACCGGCTCACGGGATGAACTGCGCCTCCCATGGGGTGGATCACTTCTCTCGAGAGGTGAACACCCTATGGGAGGGGCCTGACAGAAGGGATGTCAACGCATCGTGCGTATTCAGTTAAGGTATCGTCGGATCGCAGGCCTTGAAGTCAGGATTGGGACTCGTGAGTTGGGGGGTTGGGAATTCCAGGGTGGTCGACAGGCTCCCACCGACAGGGTACACATCGCTCGTGACAAAGCCATACGGCGCTGTGTTGTACGGCGCCCGTAGCATCCTGCGCCAGTCGCCCAGCCGATGGCCGGTCAAGTAGAGCCAAAACGCGCGTTCGGACAGCAATTGCAGTAGCTGGTGCTTGAGCGGCGCAGCACTGGAGTCGCCGAGGGCCAGCCGGGCAGGGAAGGCCAAGCCGGAACCGGCCCTGAGGCCATTCATGATCGACAACGCCGCCGGATAATTGCCGGCGTCTATATCGCCTTCGGCCACGATAAGCTGGGCCTCGGTATAGTCCGCGAGGTTCGCCGGCGTGCTCGAGCTCGCGTATTTCTGTTGGATGATGAACGGTCCCTGGAGATTCGAGCCCACTTCACCAGGCGGCGCGAGCCAAGGGACGCGGGGATCGGTATCCGACTGGAACGGCAGACCCGTCCCATTCTTGCGATCGCCGACGCTGAATGCTTGAAAGGCGACGGTGTAGAACCAGATCCCGTTGTTCTGCCGCGGTGTGTTGCTGGACGCGAAGACCTGGTAAGCGAACGCGGGCGCGACGGCCGCCGCGGAGTCGGCGGCGCCGGCTACCTGGCCGAGGTCGAGGAGCGCGCGTGCCGCGCCGACCTGCGCCAGGCCCGTGACCGATGCCACCCGATCCGCCGTCGCCGCTTTGTCGGACGCCGCCACGATCTTGGCCTGCTGGAACTCCGCGAGCGCCGTATCGAGCATCTGCGCCGTGCTCAGGAACGGGCTGTTGGTCACCGCGCCCGTGGAGACGTCGATCGTGCTGAACGGCTCACCCGAGCACCAGTGCTCCGCCACGAGCAGATACACGTAGGCGTCGATCGCATACATCTCGGCCCGGCCGACGTCGTTCGGGGAGAACTTCGCGTACGCGGCTAACGCCCGCCGCGCATCGTTGTGCGTCTGACCGAGATTCTGGAACACCGCGGCCAGGTTGCCGTTGGCGGGTAGCGCCACGCGCTGATTCAGTTCGTTCCGCGTGGTGTAGGTATCGAGATCGGTGAACTCGTCGGTGAAGACGCCGCCCATGGCGGCGATGCCTTCGTGGGCGTTGTTCGACTGGTCCGACGCGCCGATGAACGACACGGCGAAGTCCGTCAGGGCACCGGCCGAGAGGAACGGCAGCGATGACGGGCTGTCGAGCTCCCCCGGCGGCGCGACGTCGGGGTCTTTGACTTTGAGCGGCTGGCTCGCGTCGCACGCAGCGAGGAGCGCCGCCAGAAGCACATAGCGTTTCTGCATGGCGGTTACCAGGTGAGGTCGACGCGGCCGATCCAGTAGCGGACCGGAGGTTGGCTGAAGAACTGCGCGGAGGCGGCCGGATTGAACGCACCGCCGTACTGACTGAGCTCGGGATCGAGGCCGCGATACGGTGACCAGGTGCCGAGATTGCGGCCCGAGATCGTGATCGTGGCGCTGTGACCGCCGAGGTACCGGCGGCTCCAGCTCTCTGGCGCCGTGAGCGCGACCGACAGCTCGCGCCATTTCCAGAACGACCCATTGAGCAGATAGCCGTAATCGCTTCCGGTTTGGCCAAAGAACCCGCCGTTCTGCGCGACCGCCGCCGCTTGATCCTTGAGCGGGGCGTGGGGATCGTTGCACTCGCGGCCCTGCTCGAACGAGCCGAAGCAGCGGAAGGCGTCCGTGCCGTCGTAGACGGTAATGCCGTCCCGACGGTCGAACAGCGTATTCACGCGGATGTACCGGAAGAGGGTCAGCGTGGGCGCGATGGTCAACTCCTCGCGCGGGCCGGGCTCGCCCACCGCCACCTCATGCGTCCCGAACGTGAGCTCGTTCGGCTCGATGATGCCGTCGTGGTTTTTGTCGGCGTACGTATAGGGGACGGCGAAATACTCGCCCAACGGGAATCCCGTCGTATCGAGCTGTAAGCGGTTCCCCGAGATCGACGGCGTGATCTGGTTCGCCGCCGGCTTCCCGAGGTTCACGAGCTTGTTGCGCTCGAGATAGAAGTTCGACTGGATGTCGAACGTCACCGGAGTCGAGCGAAAGAGGTTCGCCGAGAGACCAAACTCGAGGCCGCGATTATCGATCGATCCGAGGTTGGAGTACAGGAACGACGGCGGCAGGCCGGGGCCGACGCCCGTCGAAATGTCGATGTTCTCCTGCTGGACCAGATTCCGCTCGGTCTTGTCGTAGGCGGTCACGGTCAGCGTCGCGCGTTCCTTGCCGATGCCGATGTCGAAGCCACCTTCGTATTCGGTCGAGCGCTCCGGCTTGAGATTGGCGCTGGCATACGTGTTCGGCAGGAGGGCGATCTGCGTGCCCTGGCCGAACGTGTTGTAGCCGCCGGACGTGAAGCTGCCCAGCGCTTGGCGGAAGAACGGTTGCACGCCGGTCTGGCCGGCGGCGGCGCGCAGGCGGAGCGAGCTCACGATGGCGTTCCGCGGCCAGAACCGCTCATCGCTGATCACGTACGACAGGTTGCCGGATGGGTAGAGCGCCGTGCTTTGCTGGTTGCCGAACGCGCTGTTGCCATCGAGACGGGCCGCGACGGTCGCGTACAGCACGTTGCGCCAGGTGAACTGCTGCTGCACGAACCCGCCGATGTTCACGATATCGTTGTTGATCTCGAACGTCGTGAACGATCCCGTCGCGCCCGAAAGATCGTTCGTGCCGGGCACCAATCCCTGCCCCGTGCCCGTGGTCTGCCGGAGCGAGTAATCCTGCCATTCGCCGCCGAAGGTCGTCGAACCCGTCAGGGACGACGCGAGTCGATATTGGGCAATGGCCGACGCCGACCCGGTGTAGGTGAAGATCGAGTTGTTCGCCGAGCCGGCGTTGCCGGTCGCCGTCACGACCGGCGGTAGCACGACTTGCGAGTAGAAGTACGAGTCGTACTGCGTGAGATAGTCGAGGCCCGCGGTGCCCTTGAACGTGAGCCATGGCGTCGCGCGCAGCGTGCCGCTCGTGCCGAACGTGTACCGGTCCACATTCTCGTTATTCGGCGCCTGCTCGGCCTCGTTCGCGGTCAGCCCGGCGAAGTAGAGATTCTTGCCGGGACCGCCGAGCAAGTCGGCGGTGAGCACGCCGCCGATGCCGTTGTCGCCGATCGGCAACAAGGTCCGGCGCTGCGTGTATTGGATGCTCGTCGATAAGTCGAAGATCGAGTACGGGTGAATCGTGAACGCGCCGCTCAGGTGCGTCCACCGATCCGCGTTGTCGAGGAAGATGCCCTGCTCGCGCGTCCAGTTCGCGCCGAGGTAGTACGTGATCGCCGGGCTTCCGCCGCCGACGCTGAGCCCCGTTCCCTCGTTGTATCCATTGTGCAGGGTCGGTGAGTTTTCGACGAGGTTGAAGTTGTAGGCCTTGGTCGCGCCCAGCGCGCCGTTCGCGCCCGTGCAGGCGCCGGCGTACTCGAAGATGAGACTGCACGACGCCGAGGGATTGCTCGACGGGCCGCGGCCCCAGTTCGCTGGATAGTCGACGTAGTTGCGGATCGAGCCCAGGTTGCCGAAGAGGTGCCAGCGCGGGCTCTGGCCCACATCGCCATGCCGTGTCTGAATCACGATCACGCCGGCCGCGGCCTCCGTGCCGTACAACGCGGCGGCCGCGGCGCCCTTGAGAACCTGAACGTCTTCGATGCTCTCCTTGTCGAGATCATCGAACCGGGAGATCGATTGGCCGCCGACCCCACCGAGGTCGAAGAATCCGTTGATGTCGTTATAGGCGCGGATGCCGTCCACCACGATCAGCGGTTGATCCGAGAGCGCCGCGGTTCCCGCCCCTCGAATCACGATCTTCGAGGCGGTACCGATCGAGCCGGAGATCTGCTGCACGGCGAGGCCCGGCACACGAGCGTCGAGCAGCTCGGTGAAGTCCGTCACCGGCGTGGCGTTGATCGAATCGAGCGGGATGACGCCGATCGACGCGCCGTTCTCTCGCGCTTGTTGGGTTTGGGTCGACGTGCCGGTGATCACGACCTGGGCGAGTGTCGTCGATGCGGTGCGCAGCGTGAAATCCGCTTCCGCGTTTGCGCTCTCTCGTACGGTCACCGCCTGGGTCAGCGCGCCGTAGCCGAGTCGTGCCACGTGGACCTGCTGTGCGCCGGCGGGCACGTTGGTGATCCGGTATTGCCCGGCGGCATTCGTGCGAGCCGCGCGATTCGTTCCGACAACGACGACGCCGACATCCGAGATCGGGGTCTTCGTGTCGGCATCCGT
>DASRDS010000277.1:0-4101 GCA_035652495.1 Gemmatimonadaceae bacterium | reverse complement strand
GAGCCGACGACGACATACTCGGCGGCAGACTGTACCCGCGAATCGGCGAGCGCGGCCGCGACGATCTCTGGGCCGATGCCCCGAGGATCACCGACCGTGATCGCCAGCTTCAACCGTGATCGCCAGTGTTAACTGGTGGCTTTTGGCTAGTCGTTTTGGGCGTCACCGGTGTGCCGTTCGGCGGCACGTCGAGCCGGATCGACACGTACGTCTCCTTACGCAAGCCGTCGAGGAGGCGGCGGAATGACCGCTCTTCCTGGAGCTGCGCACGGATCGTCTGGCGCAGATCGGCGACGGTGTAGTCGCCGCCCTCCTGCGTGTCGAGAATCTCGGCGATCACGAACTTCTGCGCGCCGGTGACGCGGTCCGGGATCGGGAACGGTCCCACGAAGTCGCGGCTCACGTGCCCGGCGAACGCCTGCTGATACGACGGCGGCAACGAGTCGCGCGGGAACGGCTGGAGGCTCGCCTTCTCTTCGTTGGGATCGTGATACTTGGCGACCAGCGTATCGAAGATGGCGCCGTTCCGCCACAGTCTCAGGACGCTGTCAGCCTCGGCCCGCGCGGCCGCGACCTGGCCCGAGTCGATCTTCCACTTGATCAAGATGTGGCTCGCCTTGACCTCGCCGGGCCGGACGCGATCGACCTTAATGATATGGAACCCAAACGAGGTCTCGATGACCGGGCTCATTTGACTCGGCGGCAGCGCGAACATCCACTTGTCGAACTCGGGCACCATGATGCCGCGACGGTTCCAGCCGAGGTCTCCGCCGAGCTCCTTGGTCGCCTGATCCTCGGACGCCCGCTTGGCCAGCTCGGCGAAATCGGCGCCGTGCTTGAGGTCATTGAGCAGCGTGTCGGCGCGCGCGTGGGCCGCCGCCTTGGCCGCGGCGGAGGGCTTGGGGTCGATCACGATCTGGCGGAACGTGACGGACGCCGGTCGGTGCGGGAGGCTCGTGCGGTGCTTGTCGAACGCCTCTGACACGTCCTCTTCGCTGACGTTGACCGGAATCAGCTTGCCGTCTTCTTTGAGCTTCTGGACGACGCGTCGCTGGAGCTCACTGCGCTTCGCCTGCTCCAGCAAGCCCTTTCGATACTCTTCGGGGGTCCCGAAGCCGGCCTTTTTCAGCTCCGTTTTATACTCGGCGTCGCTCCCGAACTGGCCGCGTACGCGCTTGATCTGGGCGTCGACACCGGCGGCGACGTCTTCGTCCGCGACGTCGACCTTGAGATCCTTCGCCTTCTGGACGAGCAACTCCTGGTCGACCAGGTCATTCGTGACTTCCGTGATGATCGCCATTTGGCCGGCCGAGTCATCCGGAATGGGCATGCCCTGCGCGCGCCGGACGTTGATGTTCTCGAGCACGCTGCTCCAGAGCACCGGCTGATCGCCGACGATCGCGACGATGCGCTCGAGCGAGATGTTCGTGCCGACCGGCATGGGCGGTCCCGCCGGCTCAGCCTCCGCGACCTTGCTCGCCGAGTCGGCGGCCGGTGGCGGCGGGGCAGCCGCCGAGGCCGCGCGGCGGTTCGCGGCCGGTGGCACCACAGTAGCCGCCGCCCCAGCCGTGGCCGGCGCGACCGAGTTCGCCGCGTTCATGGGCAACGACACAGACGGGACCACGGTCTGAATGACCGTCGGTCCCGCCTTCGTGGTATCAGGCTTCGTGGTGTCCGCCTTTACCGCGGCCGGACGGGTCGTGTCCGGCGGCGGGGGCGATTGCGACTGTTGGGCCAAGCAGAGGCCCGGGACCAACGAGACGAGCCAAAGCGAACGCATCACGAATACCTACCCGCGGATTGCATCAGTGTTTCGGTGGCGTACCCTGTGGAGGCGTGCCCTGCTGAGGCGTAGCTGGCGTCAGGCCAGGCAGCGGTACGGCCGAGGGCGGTTCAGACGCCGACTTCGCCGAATCGCTGCTGTGGCGCTGGGCCGTCGCGTGGGCCAGGGCGAGGTCGATACCCGCCTCGTTCAGCTTGAACTGGTAGTGCGTGCGTAACACATCCTCGAGCGGCGACGGAATGTCGACGAACCGCACTCCGGGCGCCTGCGCGAGCAACTTGTCCAAGTACGAATCGATGTGCGCCGCGGCGATACGCTCCCGCGTGGGGACCGCTTTGGCGCTGTCGGCGAGCTGCTTGGGATCGACATTCAGCGCGAGCCATGAATTGGTGATCAGCCCTTCGTAGCCCTTGTGAATCTCAGCTTGCTGCGACGAGTCGAGCGTGACCTTCGCGCTGTCGGCCGCGCGCATGACCAACTCGTTCTTGATGAACCCTCGGACAATCTGCGGGATCGCCGAGTCCGGGACATCGGTCGTAAGGCGCGTGCGCTGGGCCGCGGGAAACAGCGACAACCAGTGGGAGAGATCGGCCGACGTGAAGTTGCCATTCACCGAGGTCGCGATGACGGTCTTGTCGTTCTTGTGCGCGTCGATGTCGCTCGCGACGGCTTTCACCGTGGCGAGGGCATTGGGCAGGATGTTGATCTTGCCGTTCGAATCGAGCTTCGCCAGGTACGTGCTATCGGCGACTTGGCGTTGACGACCACCAGCGGCCTGGGCGACTTCGCCCTTCACCTCATCGAACGTCGGGCGATAAATGATGTGATAGCCGAACTGCGTCTTGACCAGGCCCGGGGTCACCGAGCCGGGGGTGGTCGACAAAATCGCCTTCTCGAACTCCGGCACCATCTGGCCCTTCTGGAAGACCTTGAGGTCGCCACCGTTCTTCGCCGAGCCCGGATCCTGGCTGTTCTCGGTCGCCATCTGCGCGAAGTTGGACTTCGTCACCTTGGCGCGAATCGCCTCGGCCTTCTTGCGCACGGAATCCGTCGCCGTCTTAGACGTATCGCCGCGCGGCGCCATGATCAGAATGTGACGCGCCGACAACACGTCGCCCGCATTGTACTTCGCCTTCATGGCGGCGGTATCGTCGCCGCCCGCGTTCTTCGCCACGAGCTCGAGCCACTTTCTGGCCCGCGCCGAACCAATCACCGCCCAGAGCGCCTCGTCCTGGTCCTTCTGCGCGTTCAGCGAATCGCCGCGCGCGGCGGCCTCGCCGAGGAGCTGATAGTCGACCCACAGATCGGTCAGCTGGTGCGCGAGCTCTTTTTGCAGCGGAGCCTTGGCATGAGCCAGGAGCGACGCCAAGCGGTCCACGGACAGCTCCTGGGAGCCGGCGCGCGCCGCGACGTCGTTGTGGGCGCTCATCGCTTCGCTAAAGGCGCCGCAGCCGGCGGCGAGGATGAGGGCGCACAAAGGGAACAGGGCAAAGCGGCGATTCATAGTCTCAAGTGTTTGAAGATGTGAGGCTGCGGAGCGCTCGGACCACACCGTCCAGCAACTCGACGCCGCCCAGCCGGGTGAGCTTTAGCGACAGCGGCTGCGTGCGGCGGACGTCAGTCTGGAATTGTACGTCGTGAAAGGCGGCTGAGAGGCCCTTGAGCCTGGGTACGGCGTCCTCGCGAAACGTAATACGCGCCTCCTCCCCTCGCACCAGGATCCCGTCGATTCGCAACATCCCACCGACGATCCTCAAGACCGCGACCGCGAAAAATGCCTCGACCGGCGCGGGCAGCGGTCCGAACCGGTCGCGGACCTCGGCCTTGAGTGTGTCGATGTCGCCCGGGTCGTCCATGCGGGTGAGGCGCCGGTAGACATCGAGCTTCGCGTCCTGGCTCGGGATGTACGTGTCCGGTAAGTAGGCGGGGATATCAACCGACACATCGGACGGTATCAGTTTGGCCGCGCCCTCTCCGCGCTGCAGCCGCCGCACCTGTTCATCCAGCATGCGAAGGTACATGTCGAAACCAACGGCCTGCACGAAACCCGACTGCTCCGGACCGAGAATGTTGCCGGCGCCTCGCAATTCCATGTCCTTGAGCGCCACGCGATATCCGGATCCGAGCTCCGTGTGGTGCTCGAGCACCTGCAGTCGGCGCTCGGCATCCGGATCGACGCTGTCCGGCACCATCAGATAGCAATACGCGCGACGGTGCGAGCGGCCCACGCGGCCGCGCAACTGATACAGCTGCGCCAGGCCGAAGTGATCCGCGCGATTGACGAACATGGTGTTCGCGTTGGGGACGTCGAGGCCGGA
>DASRDS010000276.1:0-4531 GCA_035652495.1 Gemmatimonadaceae bacterium | reverse complement strand
ACCACCATCGGATGCTCGGCGATATCGCCGCCGCCGTCGAGCAGCCCCGAGACCAGCAGCGACTTCTTGTCCGCGAACCGCAGGGCGACGCGCGGGCGCTGATCCGGCGGAATGATGTTGATCGGCCGCCGCTCCTGCTCCTCGCCGACCGGCGCCGCCATCCACGGGTCGGTCTTGGGCACGGGCCGCGCCTCGAATGCCGTGTCGAGGGCGGGGCGACCCTGTATGACATCGGGATCGTCCGCGGTCCCGCGGCCCGTCGCGCGGCTGCTGTCGCCACCAAACCGCCGGCGCCGGCCGCCGCGTACGTTGGTGATCCCGAAGCTTTCGCCCTCTTCCGTGTACACCGCGAGGCCATCCCGGATGCCGTACGTGATCGGGCTCGCGTCGTCCACGATCTTCGTGCGCAGGACGCTGCCGACCACGTGGCCGTGGGGCGCGTCGTTGACGAACACGCCGTTCGTGAGACCGTATTCGGTCGCGAGATCGCTGAACGCGCCGGCGGTGACAATCACGCCGCCGTGCCGCGCGAAGCTCTGCAGGTGTTCCAGGCCCTGCCAGCCTAATCCCGGCCGAACGTCATCGGTCTCGGCCCAGGTGCCGAAGTTCGGCGTCAGGGCCGTGTGCTTCCAGGGCATCGGGTTGCGCCACATCGGGAGACCCTCGATGATCGAGCTCACGCTGGTCTGCGACGGTGGGAGCAGGATTACGTCGTATTTGGCGCTGAGATCCGGTTCTTTCGCGATTTCTTGGGTGCTGATGTATGTGAACGGCACCTCGGCAAAATCCAACGTCTGGCGCCACCAGCCTTCGTCTTGCGTGTCCAGCCACGTATGCACTAGGGCTATTCTCGCGGCGCGAGCAGGATGCGTTTTCACGCTCGGCGCTGACGTCGTCGCGTATGCCGTCAGTCCCAGCGCCTTAATTGCATCTGTGACGCCAGGCCCACTCTTAATAACAAACGAGCCGCGGTTGAACGCTTTGCCATTCAGACGAAACGTATCCTCGGCGATTGAGATATCAGCCGTCTTGAGCTTGTAGCGCAGCGTGACGAGCGCGTTGTCACCGTTGTGATTGATGACGTACGTCGTGCCTGAGCCATTGACGCCGCCAGGCGCGCGCACCGTATCAGTCACGCGCTGGTTCGCGGCATTGAGCACCGATGGATCAGTCACACGCACCGCATCGACCGCGAACAACTCCGGGAACGTCCACCCAGTGTCATCGTACGGTGTCTTCTGCGGATCGTTCGGGCTCCAGTATTGGTAATCCAGCAAAGCATCAGCAATGCGTGAGTAGGGCTGATCCATACGCACGATGTAGCTGCCAGCAGGGAACGACCGAGTCGTGTCACCATGGGTCCGATGCAGCGACACGGTAAAGGGACTCGTCGCACGCGTAATCTCGACCCGCTGCTTCTGCAGAATCCGCAGCAACTCGGCCTGTGTTCCGGGTCGCGGATCATCGACCGGGAACACGTACGCCGCGGGACCCTCCGTGTGGGCTTTGAGGATCGATCGCTTGCTCTTCTCATAGAAGTTCGAGAGGAACAAGTGCCCGTTCTTCGCGAAATAACTGAGCGAGACCAATAGCCCGGTCTCTTCATAGTTGTTGTTGTCACGCATAGACCACTTGACGCGTGGCAACGGCGGATCCTGCCGATACCACGTCCGCGCGGTCTCGCTGGGCTCCAACTCGCGCTCCTCGGTTTCGGGCATGGCATTCCCGAACGTCTCGTAGAGCCGGCTGATACCATTGTGCGTGGCAGCCATGAACATGAGATATCCCGGTGACCACGTGTCGAAGTCGCCGTGCGCGAACACGCCGGGCATACCGTACCGCGTCATCTCCTGCACGTTGTTCCACCCGATCATCTGCCACTCGTTCGTGAGCAGTGGATCGAGCCAGGCGTTATAGGGCCCATCGCCGACGGTGTTGTCGTAGAGATACGGCACCGACTCGTGCAAATCGTGCAGCACCTGCGCGTGCCAGTCGAGATACGTGTTCAACACGTTCTGCGACAGCTTGAGCGTCAACGCCATCGCGTCGCGATTGTTGTCGTGCGCCACATAGTGGCCCCAGTAGAGGAGACTGGGATACGTCTCCCCAGGGTGCGCCGCATGCCACCGCGAGAGATCGACCATACGATCGCGCCCGTCGACTTCGACGATCGGCGTGATCAACGTGATCAGGTGATCGCGGATGTTCTTGACGTATGGCCCTTCGTCCACGGCGAGGCGATACGCCAGCTCCATCAGCGCGCTCGGCGCCCCAGACTCGCTCGAGTGAATCGTGCCGGTGATGTAGTAGATCGGCGTAGTCGAGTCGACGATCGCCGCCGCTCGTTTGTCATCCATGCCGATCACGCGCGGATCGCCGAGCTGCGCCAACCGCGCGCGGTTCGCGTCGAGGCTCGCCATGAGCGAGTCCGACGCGATGGCGACCGCGATCATCTCGCGGCCTTCCTCGGTCCTGCCGATCGAATAGACGCGCACGCGCGGCGTCGCGGCCGCGAGCTTCCGCATGTACGCGTACACGTCGGCCGAATACGGCAGTTTCGCCGGCGAGCCCGCGATGTCGCCGAGCACCGATTGCGGCGTCGGTACCGTCGACGACGCGGGCAGGTAATTCACGAGTGGCGACGTGAAGAATGGTTCGGTCGTGTACTCGTGGATTTTGCGGGTGTAGGCCGAGTCGATCGGCTGGGCCGACGGCTGGGCCGTGGCCTGGGAGGCCAAAGCGGCCAAGAACGCGAGCAGGAGGAGTCTCGACATGGCCGAGAATGTACGTCGGATTCCACAGCCGAGTAAGTTTCGGCATGTGCCGTAACATCCGCGTCCTATACAATTTCGAGCCGCCGGTCACGGACGACGAGGTACGGGCGGCCTCGATCCAGTTCGTTCGCAAAGTGAGCGGCTTTACGAAGCCGTCAAAGGCGAACGAAGAGGCCTTTCACCGGGCCATCGATGAAGTCGCCGCCGCCACCGCGCGGCTCCTGGGAGCCCTCGAGACCCAGGCGCCGCCGAAGAATCGGGAAGAGGAGGCCGCCAAGGCAAAGGCCCGAGCGGCCACTCGCTACGGTACTCCGCCTGGTCAGCGACTTCCCGGCGGGATCACGTAGTTCATCCGAAGGTATTCGATCATCTGGCCATAGTGGTCCATGGCGTGGATGAGAGCTTCCTCGGCTAACCCGAGGCGCGTTGTGTGATTGCCGAGTGGCGACTGGGGTGAGGTGGCGATGACCGCGTTGGGCTCGTCAATCGTCTCCGACGCGCGATGGAGGGCCTCATACGACCCTCGCACGTACGCGATGATCTGAGCTTTCGTGCGCACGGTGTCCGGTCCCTGCTCATCGCCGGCGTCGGCCGGTGGCGGTTCCTGTCTCATCGCGGCCGCCGCGATGTAATTGAATGCGGCGAGATGCTTGGCTTGTTCGCCGAACGTGCGCACGTGTCGAAATTCGCCGTCGGTCGGCGCGAACGCGTATTTGACGGCCGGCATCGCCTCGAGCACCGCGATCATCTGCTGCGCTTGGTGACTGACCCAGTAGTCGGTGACCTGGCTGGATGGTATCGGGGCCGCTTGAAATAGCAGCATGGCGAGAATGGGTGTCATGGCGCCATGCTAGCACTTCAACCGCACTTCAAGTCAAGCGCGTCGTGGCGCCACGCATTCGGCGAGCTGAACGCAGGTGCATGTCAGCAGTTTTTTTAACAGATCCCGCATTTGCTCGGCTCGCTCGATCACCGCGTTGACGTCATCGAGCTTCCGGCTCGCCATCGCCTGCCAGCGGGCCGAGGCGGGTGTGGTCCGATCGAACCCATTGAGGAGTTTCCGGATCTCGGCCACGGAGAACCCGGCGCCTTTCGCGAGGTGAATCAACCGGAGCACGTCGGCCGCGCTCGCATCGTACATGCGGCGGCCGTTGACCCGCGTGGGCGGCGCCAGGAGGCCCACGCTCTCGTAGTAGCGTAGGGCTGAGGCGCGGACACCCGCCTGGCGCGCGAGATCGCCGATGGAAAGCTTGACTTCAAGCATACTTGAAGAGTTACGATGCTCGCATGGACATGCAACTCTTCTGCACGGACCTCGGCCGCGCGCCCCAGGTTCGGGCGATTCTGAGCCGGGCCACCGGGAGGCACAACACCGACGACGGCGTCATCATCGAGTTTCCGGACGATGATGCCACCGCGCGTACGGTGCTGGAGTTCGTGCTGGCCGAGCGACGGTGCTGTGCGTTTTTCGGCTATGAGATCGGATTCTCGCCAAAGTTGACGCTCAGGCTGCGTGCATCCGGCCTGTATCTGGCACCGCTCAAAGTGATGTACGGGTCATGAAGCGCGTGATTCCCCTGTTCGGTGCCGTCGCATGCCTCGTTGGTTGCGCGGGATTGCCGACGATCGCGACGGCGCTGGCCGCCGTCGGCCTCTCGGCGCTATGCGACAACCGTCTGCTGGTGCCGATCGAGGTCGTGCTCGTGGTGCTGGCGATTCGCTCGCTAGGTACGGCGTTCGCGAAGAAGTGAATCCTC
>DASRDS010000275.1:0-14916 GCA_035652495.1 Gemmatimonadaceae bacterium | reverse complement strand
TAGCGTTACGTTTAGCACATGAAGTGGTTTGATCGTACGTGGTCGTTCGATCTTCCGGTCGCCGCATTCGATGAGCTCGTGCAGCGTCTCGGCAGCACCGCTGACAGAATGACGGAGCTGGTCGCCGGTGCGACCGACGGTCAGCTCCGTTGGCATGAGCCCGACTCGTGGTCGGCGAAGCGCCATCTGGGCCACCTCGATGATCTGCACGCGCTCGATGATCGTCGTCTGCACGAATTCTTGGAGGGGGCCCCGAAACTCACGCCGGCCGATCGCGAGAATCGGTTGACGTGGGAGACGGATCATGATGCCGCTCCCATCAATGTGACCATTTCACGATTTCGTGCTCATCGTGATGAACTGGTCAAAGCAATGAGCGAACTGTCCGAAGCTCAAATCGCCGCGAGAGCCGTACACCCGCGCCTAGGCCACCCGCTACGCCTGATAGACTGGGCGTATTTCGTGGCGGAGCACGACGACCATCACCTGGCAGCGGCCAAGCAAGCTCTGACAAAGTCAGTCTTGGCCAAGGCGTAATCCTCGACATCGTCGAACTGCGTCGCCAGCTGCCGCTTTAGAGCGGCATACTCGGCGGCCTTGATGGGATTCGCGCGAAGATAGTCGCGAAAGCACAGATGCTCGACGATCGGCGCCGCGTCACGCGCGCCGACGTACAGGTGATGCCGCGGATCCCCTTCCGGATGGCGCAGTGCCTCGCGGCCCGGAATGTCGAGATCGCCGACGTGCCGATATCCGATAGTCTCGAGCGCCTGGATCGCGGACATGACCGCATCGCGTGATGGAGCGACGACGTCCATATCAATGATTGGCTTCGCGGCGAGGCCAGGCACCGACGTCGATCCGACGTGCTCGATAGAGTCAGCGAACGGCGCGACGAGCGGCCACGCGCGATCGCGAAGCATCGCGAACGTGCGTGGCCACGCCGGATCGTAGTCCGCGACCAGAATCACGCGCTCTCGTATTTGAACGACAACCGTACTTTCGCACGGTAGCTCTCGATCTTGCCGTCCTTGAGCTGGCAATCGAGCTCTTGCACCTCGGCCACGCGCAGGTCACGCAGTGTCTCTCCAGCGCGCTCGATGGCCGCCCTCGCGGCCTTTTCCCACGATTCCGTAGACGTGCCGATCAGCTCGATGACCTTGTAGACGCTCTCCGCCATACGCCCTCCGTGTTAGACTGTCCACGACGCGACAGTCTGCGCGAGCTCGCGCAGCACCTCGTCGTCGTTCCGCCCCGAGCGCTTGAGCACGTGAAATCCATGGTCGGCGCCGTCGACCACATGCAACGTTGCGTTGGCGCCGAGCGACTCGCAAACGGGTCGTAGCTCCTCGAGCGGCGCAAACTCATCGCGCGTGCCCTGAAGAAAGAGCATAGGCGGAGCGACTTTCGCCAGATGGTCGGCCCGCGAGGTACCGGGCCGGTTCGGCGGATGGAGGGGAAACCCGAAGAACACGATGCCGTGCACGTCCGTAAGAACGCCCTCGGCGGCGGCTTGCGACGTCATCCGTCCGCCAAACGATTTCCCGCCGGCGAAGAGCGGCAAGTCCGGCGCGGCCTCGCGCGCCGCCTGAGCGGCCTCGGCGACACGCGCGTGCAGCACGGCCGGCGGATCCTGCCGGTTGCGGCGCTGCTCCATATACGGAAACTCGTACCGCAGCGTCGCGACACCCAGATTCGCGAGCTCCGCGGCGAGCTTTTCCATGAAGGGATGCCGCATCCCCGCCCCGGCGCCGTGCGCCAGCGTCAGCATGCGCCGCGCGTCGGGCGGTCTAGTTACCAGCGTGGAAAAGGTAGGTGGCCTTGACGAAGAACCCATCCGAAGTCCGGTGAAGGCCCGTGAAGTTAAACGAATATGGCTCGGTGTAGCCGCTGCCGTATCCGACAAAAAACACGGTGCCCGGAGTTGGCTGATACGAGAAGAGCCAGCTCCCACTCACGGTATTCGAGGTCGTCTTGAGCTGCGGCTCGTAGACCCCGGCCGAATTCTTGATCAAGAGCGGATCGTTCGTCCGCCCATCGTCGCGCAGCGCGGCCACCCACGAGGCCTCGTACTGGCCGATAAATCGCACGAAGATCGGCCGCGAGATCTGATACGCCGCCTCGATGTATGGCACGCGCTGGACCGCGACCTGTGTCCCATCCGACCGCCGCACGAACTGCTGCGACGAGTACACCAGCGAGATGCGCGCCTGGTCCGTCGGCCGCCAATTGATCGTCGAGTTCGCGATGAGGATCCAGGCCGACGACCATTCGTAGAAGTTGTCGTCGTACCCCGTCACCGTCAGCACCGAGGCATCGAAGTGATGCCATTTCGGCGTGGCGAACGAGGTCACGATATCGAGATTCGGGATGTGCCGCGTGCCGGTGAACGGCACCGTATCGATACCGGTGGACGTTCTCTTCGCGATGTAGTAATTCGCGTAGAGCGCCGGATCGTACCCGAAGTCTTCGACGAACGCCGCGGCGGTCAGCGTCCACCCGCCGTGCAGCGTGAAGTTATTGGTGAAGTGCCATTTCGTGTCCTCCGCCCGGTGACCGCGCACGAACTGCGGGTACTCCCAGATCTGAATGGGCGAGAAGTCGAACGTATAACTCTGGATCAAGGTTTTCTGGCTGCCATAGAACGTGAGCGCGTTGTCGAGCGTGCTCGACACGATGCCGGTTCGGGGCTGGAACCCGCTTTCGTCGTCGAAGCTCGAGTCGATACCGGTCAGCTCGTAGCGCAGCGACCAATGCCGTCCGTTGCGCTCGAACAATCCGTCCCAGAGCGGTGCCACCGCGTGAATATCCGCGGAGCGCGTGCTACTGACCACGCCTTGTAACCGCACATCGTAGATCTTGTCGAACACGATGCGCGTGTCGGCGCCCACGACGTGATTGTACCACGGGCCATCCTCACGATCCGTCGCGATGAGGCCGAGCGTCGACCCTCCACCCAAGTTGCGCTTGATCCGCAAGACGTCGAACACCGGATTGTCTCGTCCGTTCGCCGACTCGTTCGAGGCATCGACCGACGACAGGAACCCCACGCTCGACCCGGCGATCTCCCCGGTCATCTTCACGGCCTCGTTGGGCTGAACGATGCGTCGGGTGTAGACCAGGTTGTTCGGCGAGTCGAACTGCTCCAGCCCATCGAAAAAGAACGGCCGCTTCTCGGGGTACGACAGCGCGACGCGAGGATCGAACTGCAGTTGCGGGACGTCCGATTCGATTTGCGAAAAATCCGGCTTGATGGTCCCGTTGAGCGTCAAATTGTCCGTCACGCCCCAACGCACATTGCCGCCAGGCGATAGCGGCGCGACGCCATACTTCCAGCCCGTCGATGTCGGATTGCCATTGATGTGCGAGGTCAGCTCGGGATTGAGGTCGAGCACCAAGCCGCGCGTAATGCCGGTGAGCCCCTCGAGGGCGCCGAATTGCCCGATAAACGAGGTATTCGCGACCCGCGCCGGCGCCCATGAGTCCTCATCGCCCGAGTGCTGCACCTGGCGCACGACATTGATGCCCCAGCGCTGCTGACCACCCGAGCTAAAGCTGATGCTCGCGAAGGGTATTCGCACTACAACCTCATAGCCAAATGCCGTCACGTGCCCCTTGGATTGGTATGTATAATCCGTACTCAAATTCACCGTGTCGCGATTCGTCACGGCCGCGGCGCCGTTCGCGGCCAGGCTGTGAATGCCTTCGCTCAAAATCCCGTCGGCCTGGATGCCGAACGGATTCACGCCGAAGACATACGCGCGATGATGATCGTGCGAGGTGTCCAGAAAAATCTGGACGTAGTCGTCCGACGCGATCTTATCGCGGTCGGCCAACGTCGCATGAACGGCCCCGTGCGCCTCGTATGCGCGAATCCCGAAGTACAACGCATCGCGCGCATACAGCACGAGCACGACCGTCGAATCTGCCGATGGGACGCCATCGACCGGCAAGTACTGCGAGAACCCGCGGAGCCGCGCCGCCTTATCCCATGGCGGCCCATCGAGCGGGGCATCGATCGGGATCGATGTCTCGACGCGGGGGACGTGCACGGCGAGCTGACCCTGCCGGCCATCGTAGGCCGGAGGGCTCGCCGCGACTATTTGTGTGAAGAGAAGAGGAAGGAGCATGCCCGGTGAACGGATACCGGAGTGCTAGTTTTATAGCAAGCGCCACTTTCGGGCTAAAAGTGCCCTACGAACAGAACCAATGGGCCGCTTGGGCCGCATAACCCACTCGGGGCAGGATGTCGGCCACGATCAGCGCGATCCCATAGCCGACCATGACCATGGCGGCCCCGTGCCCTCGCGTCATGCGATGCTGCCAGGTCCACATCACGGTCCACAATCCCCCGACGACGATTAGCAGCTCGGCGAACATGTAGGTGTACAAGCCGAACCCGCACGCGTGCCCATACGGCCAGAAATTGATGGCCGCCGAGAGCGCGATGACCAGGAGGAATCGGCCACTCGTGCCGATGATCATCGCCGTGCGTTCTTGTCGTTCGAGCGTCCGTTCGAGCGTTCGCCGCTCAATAGAGCGCCGCTGTTTCAGCTGAGCGGGCGTCGGAACTGGGGGGAGGGGTGGAAGGCCGTCGAAGGCCCTCTCGATCTTTTTGAGCTCACTCGTCCAATTCATCGCGATTTACCTCTCCATGCGCATGCTATTACAGACGATCAGGGCGCCGGTGAGGTCGCGCGATTTATGGCTGATCGGACATCATGACTGCAACGCCGTACCGCGTCAGATGCACCGCATGCATTGGCCGTTTGTCGAACACCGACCACATTGTCCGAGGCAATGTGACCTCGCGCGGTCGCGATGCGAAATTGATCAGCACGAACACTTGCTTGTGATTGGTCCCGACGCGTCTCGTGACCTCGACGCTGTCTGGGACGGGCCCAAACGCGCGATGCACGCCGCTCACCCTCGCCATCCACGCGGCCGCGCTGTCAAGAGTGCTCGCGTCGAGGACACAGCCGATGTACGTGATACGGCCCTTGCCATATTCGCGCGTGACCATCGCGGGCTGACCGTCGAGCCATCCGTTCGCCGTACCATACCGCATCAGCACGTGAGCGTTTCCGCTCAGATACTCGGCCCACACACTCGCATGACCGTGTGGCGTGAGGGGAATCTCATGCTCGAGCGCATAATACTGCTCGACGCGATCGCCCAGCGCCTCGCGCAGCTTGCCAGGCTGTCGTTCGGCCAATAGTGCGTTGTACTGATCCTTGAGACCGGATCGTGGGCCAAGGACGAGATGCCCGCCGTTCCGCACATAGTCCATGAGATGCCGCGCGAGCGAGTCGGGAATCACGTTGAGGCCGGGCGCAACCACCAACGCATAGTCGCTCAATCGCGCATACGGGCTCACGACGTCCACGGACTGCGCGATGTGCCGGAGCACCCGATAATAGTCGCTCACGATCTGCATCGTGTTCCACTTGTCGGTGTGCTTCTGCCATTCAATCGCCCAACGGCTTGCATAATCGTTGAGCAGCGCAACGTGGGATTCGACGTGCGTGTCGCGGAACGCCTCGGACGCTTCGCCGAACTCTTGAGCGGTTCGGGCAACCTCCGCGAGCAGAGGCTCCGGTTCTCCATCAGGACCGACGAGCGTCCCATGCATCTCTTCCTGCCCGTTGAGCGCACTGCGCCACTGCCAATAGGAGACCTCGTCCGCGCCGTGGCCGATCGCGTGCCATGCCATCGCGCGGACCTCGCCCTTGTCCAACGAGTTGTTGAGATTCGACCAATTGACGCTGCCGGGCTGCGTTTCGATCTCCCAGAAATTCTTCTGCAGCAGGCCCCGCATCGCGTCGTGACTCAGCCCGTTCCCGTTGAAGCTCAGATGGCCTGACCCGACGTAATCATCCCACGCGATGAGCGTGAGCGGGGCACTCACGGCGTAGTGGTCGAATCCGTCGAAGCCGACACCCATGAAATTGCCCGTGATAAACTGGCGCGAGTCGGCGTGTTGGCGGATCGCGTCGATCTGGTTCCTGACGTAATCCGTCCACGTCGACGTGACGAACCGCTTCCAGTCGAGCATGAGCCCTGGATTGTGCTCGCCGATCGGGATCGGGATCTCGCTCCAGCTATCGTAGGTCTGGCTCCAGTAGGGGGTCGTCCAATGCGTGTTCAGCGAATCCAGGCTGCCGTACTTCGCGTGAAGCCAATCTTGGAATTGGCGATGGGTCGTGCTGTCGTAGGACATGAGCGCATAGCCAAACTCATTGTCGATCTGCCATCCCACGACATTCGGGTCATGCCCAAAGCGCTCGGCCATGACGTCGGCGATTCGGCGACATAACTCGCGATACTCGGGTGAGCTAGCCGATCCGTGAGCACGGTTCCCATGGGTCACTCTTTGGCCGTTCTCGTCGATCCTGAGCACATCAGGATATTTCCGAGTCAGCCAAGCGGGTGGGGCCGCCGAAGGCGTGCCCAGGACGACCGCGATATGATGCTTTTCGAGGACGCGAATCGCTCGGTCCAGCCAATCGAGCTCAAAGTGGCCTTCGCTCGGCTCCATCGCGCTCCAAGCGAATTCTCCGATCCGCGTCACGTTCAGATGCGCCTGTTCCATCATCTGCGCATCGATTTCCCACCGCGACTCTGGCCATTGCTCTGGGTACCAATCCGCGCCCATGAGCAACCGTGTCTGCATCAAGACCGCGATCGCGATCATACGGTTCGATGGCGATCAATCCATGCGGCCCACGGAATGAACAGCCAAAGAATCAGCGCACTCCACGCCACGGTCGACGCGTTGGGCGGTGGATCACCTCCAATCAGGTAAATCGCGACCTGAACCACGACATACGCCACGAGCGCCCAGCGCCCGACCGCGTCCTTCGCTCTCGTCATGCGCAGGTAAATGGCCAATCCGCCGAAATAGAACAGGGCCTCGAGCGCATACGTCAGCGCCATGGAATTCCAACCGCCGAGTCCGAGGCGAGGACCGCCCGGGTAGAGCGGCAGATCGGGCCGGTGCACGATCAGATCGAGCACCCAGTGACTCGCGACCAGCGCGCCGATGCACCATGCGCCTCGCGAGCGTCGTCGCACAAAGAAATATACGAGCCCAAGGACGATCCCCCATAGAATGGCGGTCGCCAAGCTGTGCGAGATAGGGTAGCTGACAAAGTCGAGATCGGACATCGCCATATTGTGCGGGGCGATGCGCACTTGCTCGACACCGAGCAGAAGCAGAACAGGCCAGAGCTCGTCGAGCCACTGAGCCGCGAATGTCAGCGTCCCGAGCGAGGTCTCGGGACTGGCGCGTTTGGCCGCGAAGGCGAGCCCGTAGTGTCCGAGAAACACGCGGGACAATATACACCATGCGGATTTTCTTGACGGGAGCGACCGGCGTCATCGGGCGGCGGGTCGTGCCCCTGCTGCTCTCCGGCGGCCATGAGGTCACCGCGGTAGCCCGCACGGCCACCAAGCGCGCCGCGCTCGAACGGGTGGGCGCCAAGGCCGTGAACGTCGACCTCTTCGATGTCGCGCAAGTGCACGCGGCGACCGCGGATCACGATCTCGTGATCAACCTGGCGACGCACGTTCCCGGTTCCATGATGGCGGTCATGAGGCGGGGCGCGTGGGCGGAAAACGACCGCATTCGTCGGGACGCGTCGGCGATACTGTCGATGAGCTCGAACCGGTTCATTCAGGAGTCGTTCGCGGTCTACGCCGACGGGGGCGACCGGTGGCTCGACGAACAGGCACCGGTCGCGCCGGTCCCCTACAATCGCAGCCTCCTTGACGCCGAGCGTTCGGGGGCCAAGGGCGTGGTGCTGCGATTCGCGTGGTTCTATGGCGACGATTCGCCGTTCACCATGCAGATGGCGAACATCGCGAAAAAGAACTGGTCGCCGATTCCCGGGTCGCCCGATGCCTTTTTCTCGTCCGTGTCACATGACGATGCCGCGAGCGCCGTGGTCGCGGCGCTCAAGGTGCCGAACGGCATTTACAATGTCACGGACGACGAGCCACTGACCCGCCGCGACTACGTCCTCGCGCTCGGCGCCCGGTCCCCACGATTCGCGCCGGCATGGACGGCGCGGCTCATGGGGTCCATGGGCGAGCTCATGTCACGTTCGGTGCGCATGACCAACGCGAAGCTCAAGGCCGCGAGCGGCTGGACACCGCGCTTCCCGAGTGCGCGCGAAGGCTTAGCCTTCTTGCATGAATGAGACTCGCACGGGGTTCCTGTTTGATCTCGACGGCACGCTCGTCGACAGCGTGTACCAGCACGTGCTGGCGTGGCAGGAGGCGCTCGCCGCGAGCGGCATCGAGCTCGATATCTGGCGCGTGCATCGGCGCATCGGCATGAGCGGCGGGCTGCTCACGAACGAGTTGTTGCGCGAGGTCGGGCGCAAGACGGTCTCGGCCGATGAGGTCAATCGTCTGCAACGCGTTCACGCCGAGGCGTTCGCGCGCTTGTCTCCGAAGATCCGCCCATTGAACGGCGCTCGCGAACTATTGGCTCACCTGACGGCGGTCGGGGCACCATGGGCGATCGCCACCAGCGGCCGCGGAGAATCAGCGCGCCGCACGGTGGCCAGTCTTGGAGTATTGGACACTGCTCCATTGATCACTCGCGACGATGTCCGGCACGCCAAACCGGATCCTGATTTATTCTTGGCCGCTGCTGAACGCGTAGGCGTTCCCATTGCATCCTGCGTTGTGGTGGGCGATAGCGTGTGGGATCTGCTCGCCGCTCGCCGTGCTCGCGCTCTGGGTGTCGGTGTCCTCTCTGGTGGATACGGGCGCGATGAACTGGAGCGCGCCGGCGCGTATCGTGTGTACCAAGATCCGGCGGATCTCCTGTCACACTTGGACGAAGTCGGGCTCCGCACGATAGATTAGCGACATGATGCGGAACATCGTGTGGGCTGTATTACTGGCGCCGCCACTCGCGGCACAGCCGGAACTCATGGCGGCACGGGGCCTGGTGCATGCCGTTCCCGGTGATCTGCCGACGTCGATCGGCTACATCAATATCATCGCCGACTCCAATCCGCTTTCACAAGCGGTAGAAAATGGGCCACACACGATCGTCAAATCGCCTGATCCCGTCTTCCAGGTGCGCTTCGCCCACGGCTACATCATGGTCGACGCCGCGATGGACCGGGCGTTGGCAACCGCGCCGGGCAACACGGGCATATTCCTCGATGCCCAGTACGATCGTATGGTCGCCGCACTCCGCGGCGCGAATCTCATCGTGATCACGCACGAGCACGGCGACCACATCGGCACGGTCGCGCACTCGTCGGTGGCCGACGAGCTGGCGCCCAAGACGATGCTCAATCGCCAGCAGATGGAATCGCTGCTGCACCGGCCAAAGGTGACGTTCACGCCGTTCGACTCGACCAAGGCGAGCCGCTATATCGTCATCGACTACGACCGCGTCTTCCCGATCGCGCCGGGCGTCGTCCTGATCAAAGCGCCCGGCCATACACCGGGCGCACAGGTCGTTTACGTGAAGCTCGCGTCAGGCCGCGAGGTGATCCTGTCCGGCGATGTCGCCTGGCATCGCTTGAGCCTCGAGACCGGCAAAGAAAAACCCGACTCGGCGAGCAAAAGCATGGGGGAGGACCGCACCGCGATCGCCAACGAGCTGGCCTGGCTCCATCAGGCCGAGCAGGCGGGCGTGAGCGTCGTTGTGAGCCACGATGGCGAGCAGCTCGAGACGTTCGCCAAGCAAGGGATCCTGACCGAAGGCTTAGCCAGTCGATAGGACGAACATATTGCCGTCGGGATCTTTGAAGATCGCCGACGTGCCCCAGTGCTCGGCCTTCGGCTCCTGCTGGAACTCGACGCCTTTGTCTTTCATGGCCTTCGCGGTGGCGAAGACATCGTTGCACCAGAAGGAGATCGGCTGAAAGCCGCCGATCTTGTCTTCCCAGCCATCCGGCGTGAACAGGACCAGTTTGGTTTCGGCGCCCGGAATCAATAGTTCGATCCAGCGCTGCTTGTCGGTAAATGGCTGGTCGGTCGCGACTTTGAAGCCGAGCTTCTCCGTAAAGAATTTGAGAGAAACATCCTGGTCGCGCACAGGAATGCTCGTGAATTTTATGCCCTTAATCATGTGGCCAGCTTAGCGAGACGGAGAAAGGGGCGCAATCAGCCAACGATCGCTATACTATTGACTGGTATAGCATGCCCCAAGTCGACGACTACGTATTCGATGTCCTGATGCGGGATCTCGTGGGCCACGATAGACGGCCAGTGAGTTTTCTGGTCTATTTGTGGCTCATGGCCGAGCAACGCCGGCGACGGAGTCTGGTGCAAGTGAGCTACCAGGAGATCGCCGAGTCGATTGGCGTGTCGAAGAGCGCGGCCCAGGCGGCCGTGGGTTGGCTCATTCAGCGCAAGTTATTAGCGGCGACGAAAGAGACCGTGACGGCGACGCCGCGCTACACTGTCCTGACACCCTGGAGAAGATGATGCGATTCGGGTTCGCCATGGCTCTTGTCCTCGCGACCGCCGCGCAGGCGCAATCGCCGTTCACGTACAGTGAAGTCATGATACCGGTCCGCGACGGCGTGCATCTCCAAACGGTCATCCTCACGCCCGTGAATCAGAGCGGACCGCTGCCGATCATGTTCCGCCGCACACCGTACGGCGTGCCGGCGAAAGCTCCGGATGAGATGCCGACGAACCTCAAAGAATTGGCCCAGGACGGCTACATCTTCGTCATTCAGAATCTGCGCGGGCGATTCAAATCCGAAGGCACGTTCGCGCTGTCGTCGCAGGTGAATCTGAAGGATTCCACGTCGACGAACGAGACCACGGATGCATACGATAGCATCGAGTGGCTCATTCATCATGTGCCGAACAACAATGGCAAGGTCGGCATGTTCGGCGTGTCATACGACGGACTGACGACCGGGCTGACCCTGTTGCATCCGCATCCGGCGCTCAAGGCGATCAGCGAGCAGGCCTCGCCGGTCGATCAGTGGATGAACGACGATGATCATCGCTATGGCGCCTTGCGCGAGAGCTACGATTTCGAGTACGCCGTGCTCGAGCAGGCCGACAAGAACGCGAATACGCACTTTCAGTTCGAGACGTACGACACGTACGAGTGGTACCTGAAGCTCGGGCCGCTGTCGAACATCAACGCCACGTATCTGCACGGGAAGATTCCGTACTGGAACTCGACCATCGATCATCCCGATTACGACGAGTTTTGGAAGAAGGAAGCGTGGGTGAATCAGTTGCAGCATTCGTCCGTGCCGAACCTGAACGTCGCCGGATTTTGGGATCAGGAAGATCCCTGGGGGCCGTGGCAGATCTTTCGGCATGGCGGCGGGCTCATGGTAGCCGGGCCATGGTATCATGGCGAGTGGCAGGCGCCGAAGGGCGACAGCATCGGGCTCTACGCCGCCGGCGGGCATGAGACCTCGCGCGAGTTTCGCGAGACGATCGAAGCGCCGTTCTTTCGGTTCTACTTGCACGACCAGGGTTCGGCTCCGACGTGGCAGGCCTCGATGTTCGAGACCGGGTCGAACACGTGGAAGACGTATGATGCGTGGCCGCCCAAGACGGCGAAGATGACCAAGTTGTATTTGCGGGCCGACGGTACGCTCAGCTTCACGGCACCCAAGGCTGCTGGATATCGCTCCTTCGTGTCCGACCCGGCGAACCCGGTACCGTATCGCCGCCGGCCCATTTCACCGACGTATCCGGCGGGTGATTGGCGGACGTGGGAAGTCGCCGATCAGCGGTTCGTGGAAGACCGGCCCGATGTCCTGACCTACATCAGCGCGCCGCTGGATCATGATGTCACGATCACCGGTCCGTTGTCGGCCGAGTTAATGGCATCGACTTCTGGGACCGATGGTGATTTCATCGTCAAGCTCATCGACAAGTATCCGGAAGATGCCGAGAAGCCGGCATGGGATCCGGAGGCCGGACCAAAGCCGGGGCAATATGCGCAGTCGATGAACGGCTATGAGCTGCCGATCGCGATGGAGGTGCGTCGCGGGCGCTATCTCGCGAGTTACGAGCACCCGCATGCGTTAGTGGCTAGCCAAGCAACCAAGTGGCCGTTCTCGCTACGCGATCACGACCACGTGTTCTTGAAGGGTCATCGCATCATGGTCCAGGTGCAATCGACCTGGTTCCCGCTCATCGACCGCAACCCGCAGAAGTATGTGCCGAGCATCTACCAGGCTACGGCGGCGGACTTCGTCAAAGCCACGGAGCGTGTGTACGAGTCATCGCACATCACGCTCCCGGTCATGCCGTAGCGCTATGCCTTTGCGGTTCGCGCCTGCTTGGGTAGGATCCGCTTGAACACGTCCATGGCGCGATGCATGTCGTCCATGGAGCCAATAGAAATCCGGCTGTAGCTGTTCAACGGCGGGAAGGGCCGCCCGACCAAGACGTTCTGCGCTTTGCAAGCCTCGCGGAACGTCTTGGCGTCCTGCCGCACATCAACCATGATGAAGTTGGTGTGCGAAGCCACGCTCGGATACCCGAACGACGCGAGCTCGCGCTGCGTCCACTCGCGCGCCTCTTTGTTCTTCGCGTGCTCCCGCTCGATGTGACTCTTGAGCCCGAGGCTCGCGAGCGCCGCCACCGCGCCCAGACGATTGACGCCGATGTTGAGGCGCTGCGTGCGAATGTGATCGAGGGTCTCGGGTTGCCCGATCGCATACCCGACGCGCAGCCCGGCCATGCCGAACACCTTCGAGAACGTGCGTGAGACGATGACGCGCGGGTTCTCGAGCGCGAGCGGAATCATCGTCGCGTACGCCGGATCCTCGACGTACTCGTGATAGGCTTCGTCGACGAGGATCGTCGCGTCCGGCGTGTCGCTCAGGACCTTACTGATCGTCGTGCGAACGTCGTCGCCCGAGTGAACGGTCCCCGTCGGGTTGTTCGGGTTGCAGAGATACACGAGCCCCGCCCCCTTCGATGCCGCCGCCATCTTCGGCAGGTCGAGCGCGAGATCCGTCGTCACCGGAACCGTGACCACCGGCGACTTGATCCGCTGGGCATCGTTGCCCGGCGACTCATAGCTCGGTCCCGCCGTGATCAACGCGCGGGTCGGCGAGGTGAAGGAATAGACCGCGCTCCGGATCACATCCGTTGAGCCGCACGTCAGCACGACGTTGAATTCGGCGACGCCGACCGCGTCGGCGACGGCGCGGGTCAGTTGCATCACCAACTCGTCGGGATACCGCGACGACTCCGCGGCCGCGAGCGTGATCGCCTGGATCGCTTCCTTCGCGGGCCCGTTCGGGTTCTCGTTCCGATCGATGCGCACCGCGCCGGCGGGCGCATTCACCCACTCCATCTCCGGGAGATGGAGGTGCGGCACCAGCGAGCTGGCGGCACCCGCTCCCAGCGCGTGCATGAAGCTGCGACGGGTGAAGTTCGGGGTCATTTCAACGACTCCTTGAGAACGGACGCGAAGCGGGTCAACTCTCCGAACACGGCTAGGCGCGCATCGACTGTCAGGCCGACGGGTTCGTTCATCCCAGCCGCTTACCGCATACTTTAACTTTAGGTATGACCGATCAGGAGTTCCACCGAATCTCCAAGGTGCTGGCCGATCCGAGGCGTTTTCGCCTGTTACAGCGGATCGTCGGATCGCCCGAGGAAGCGGTATCCTGCCAACTCCTGCTCAAGGAATTTCCGATCGCGCCCGCGACGATGTCGCATCACCTCAAGGAGTTGGAGACGTCGGGGATCATCGAGTCACGCTTCGACGGACAATGCAAGTTCCTGACGGCGCGAACCGACGTCATCCAGAGCTATGAACGCGAGCTCGGTCGGAGGTTGGGAACTAAGCCCTGATATTTCGATAAGTATCGAAACATCGAACTGAGGGGCTTATATGGGTAAGTTGACGGGGAAAGTTGCCGTGGTTACCGGCGGCAACAGTGGGATCGGTCTTGAGACCGCTCGGCGCTTCGTAGCTGAGGGCGCCGACGTCGTGATCACCGGCCGGCGTCAGGATGCGCTCGACGAGGCCGTGAAGTCGATCGGGAAGTGTGTCACCGGCGTCCAGGGCGACGTCGCCAACCTCGCCGATCTCGATCGCCTCTACGCGTACGTGGCGCAGCGGTGGGGTCGCATCGACGTGCTGTTCGCGAACGCGGGATTGGTCGAGTTCGTGCCGTTTGGGCAGGTGTCCGAGGCGAGCTACGATCTGCAATTCGACGTGAACGTGAAGGGACTCTTCTTCACGGTCCAGAAAGCGCTACCGCTCCTCGTCGACGGCGCGACGATCATCTTGAACGCCTCGGTCGCCGGCGTCAAAGCCGTCGCCGGATCCAGCGCGTATTCGGCCACCAAGGCCGCCATACGATCGCTCGCGCGGACTTGGACCGTCGAGTTGAAGGACCGGCACATCCGGATCAATACGCTGAGCCCTGGTCCGATCGAGACGCCAATCTTTGGCAAGGCCGGACTGAGCGAAGCCCAGATGAACGAGTTCGCCTCGCACATCGTGGGACAAGTGCCGCTCGGGCGCATCGGCAAGGCCGACGAAATCGCCAAGGCCGCGGTGTTCTTAGCCTCCGACGATTCGAGCTTCGTCACCGGGATCGATCTTCAGGTAGACGGAGGGCTCGCTCAGGTCTGACCTGGTCAACCCTAGGTCTGACTTCATCAACCACTGAACTCTAGCCGCGAAGCGGGCTAGAGTTCAGTGTGCCGGATCCCCTTGCGATGACGCCGGACGTGGCCGAACTCGCCGAAGCGCTGCAAGGTCAGTACGCGTTCGACGGCGAGATCGGCCGCGGTGGCATGGGCGTCGTATACCGCGCGACCGACATCAAGCTCGATCGCCCGGTCGCGATCAAAGTCCTGCCGCCGTACCTGGAACGGGACCCGTCGATCCGCGAACGCTTTCTTCGAGAGGCGCGCACGGCGGGCTCGCTCTTCCAC
>DASRDS010000274.1:0-9829 GCA_035652495.1 Gemmatimonadaceae bacterium | reverse complement strand
TTCCTCGGCGGGGGCGTCGTGGGCGCGGTCGGGGAGGGCGTGCAGGAGGTATTTGCGCTCGATTTCGGTGTCGCGAGGTTTGTGGGCCGCCAGGTGGGACGCCAATTGCGACACTGAGGCGAAGAAGACGCGGGCGCTTTCGGTGCCTTCCAGCCAATCTCTCGCCAGGACTTGGTACGCCGTGACTTCGCGCTCGCGGAGCGCGCGCGCTAACGCGACGATTCCGGGGCGGCCGATGTCGGTGGGAGCGGAGCGCTCGGCCTCGGCCATCACTTCGCGGGAGAGGACGTGCGCGTCGTGCATGTCGCCGATCACGTTTTGCAGGACCTTGAGATCGGCGATAACGTCATCGGCGCCCTCGACGGTCTCGGCGACGGGCTCGAGGAGGTAGCGGAGGCGCTTGCCCTCGATGCGCGCGTCATGAGCTAGCGTCTGGTCGTCGACGGAGCGCACGTGACGCAAGCGATCGCGGAGCGTGGTCGCGTGGCGCGAGACGAGATCGGCCAAGGCCATCGACATCGGATGTATCCGTGCCGGCTCGTCGACGCGCAAGCGGATCGCGTACACCGGAAGCGATTCGCTGAGCGAGTCCGAGACGCGCGCGAGGTCGCGGCTGATCTCGTGATGCAGCGAGGCGTCCGCGTCGTACTTGCGCAGCTCGAGGCGGCGGCGCAGGTGGGAGGCGCCGACGCGTTCGGTCGGCTCCATCTGCTCCTCGCGCGCGATCAGCCACTCGAGTTGGACCTCGGTGTCGCGGGCCGAGCTCGTGGCGTCGGCGACGCGGCTCAGGCGGCGGCGGTCGCGACCGCTCACGCTGCTCGACAAATACGGACGGAACGCGCGAATCCAGCTCCGGAGGCGACGGAGCGCGACGCGGAAATCGTGCAGGGCCTCGACGTCGGTCGGGTCGATCAGGCGCAGGCGCGTCGACTCGATGCCGCGCAGCAATTCGAGCGCGACGATGCGCGAGGCCCGCTCGACGGGTTGGTCGAGGAAGTCTTTCGGGAGCTCCATTAGCGGGCGAGTCGTTCCAGTTGCGACCGCGTCAGCTGCCAGCGTAGCGTCGCCTCGCGGGGCTTCAGGCGACCGGTGAACGACAGGAGGCACGCTCCCCCTTTCTTCAGTTCCGTCCATGGCTCCGCCGGCTCCTCGATGGGACGGCCGGTCAGCAGCCAGCAGATCGCGGCGCCCAGATCCGGCTCGTGCCCAACGATCACAATGGTCAGGCGCTCGCTGCGGCGCTTCTTCGCCACGACCGCCGCGGCGTTCCGCACCCACCGCAGAATGCCACGCCGGTCGCCATCGCCGATGGCGCGCGCTTCGTCGGGCTCGACGTCGAACGCCCGACCCAAGATCTCGGCCGTCTCTCGCGCGCGCACGAGCGGACTCGTACCGATCGCGTCAACGGAGCCGACCAGTTGGCGGAGGCCCTTGGCCGCGCGGCGCATCTCACGGGTGCCCCTCGGCGTCAGCGGGCGTTCGTCGTCATCCTTGCCGGTCTTGGCCCACTCGTCTCGGTCGCCGGCCGGACCATGGCGGACGATGAGCAGGTCGAGCGCATACGACGGCGTGCGTCCGGCGCGGCGAACGCGGGGACGGGGTTCAGGCACCGGTGGGGCTTCGGCGACGGTGACTTCGGGCTCGGGCGCTGCGCCGTCTGTAGTGGGGACTGGCTGTGACTCCATCGTTACAGAGAGTCGCGGTTTCGACGGCGAGATGCAAGGTTTTTTTTCGCCATGAACGGTAAAGGTTGGTCCCCGGCGGAAGTCCGCCGCGTCGGTGCGAAAGTTGTCGATCTCATTGCCGGCTATTTGGAGCGGCTCGGCGACGGGCCCGTCTGGAAACCGGTGCCGCGAGCGCTCATCGAGGCGTGGCAACATGCGGCGCCGCCGCTCGTCGGTCAATCGAGCGACGAGATTCTCGAGGCGTTTGCTCGTGACATTGCGCCATATCCCTTTGGCAATGGGCATCCGCGGTTCTTCGGCTGGGTGAATTCGCCGCCGACCGAGATCGGCATCTTCGCCGACGCGTTGGCGGCGGCGATGAATCCAAGCGTGGCTGGCGGGGATCATGCAGCCGTCTACGTCGAGCGGCAGGTCGTGCGGTGGTTCGCCGAGATGCTCGGGTTTCGCGCTGACGCCATGGGTTTGCTCGTCAGCGGCAGCTCGGCCGCCGCGCTGACCGGGCTCGCAGTTGCGCGCCTGCACGCATGTCGGCGCATCGGGCGCGATGTGCGAGAGGATGGCCTGCAGGGCGTCTCGCTTCGCGTGTACGCCACGGCTGAAGCGCATTCTTGCCATCAGAAGGCTGTCGAGCTGCTCGGGCTCGGGCGGAAGGCCATGCGGCTCGTGCCATCTGACGCCGTGTTACGCTTGGATACGGATCGGTTAGACGCGCTGATTCGCGAGGACATTGCGGCCGGGCATCAGCCAATGGCTGTCATCGCCAGCGCCGGGACCGTCAATACGGGGGCCATCGATCCCATCGACCGCATCGCCGACATCTGTGCGCGACATGGCGTCTGGCTTCATGTCGATGGCGCGTATGGTGCGCCCGCGGTGCTCACGGAGAGGTATGGTGATGCGCTACAGCACATAAACAGAGCCGACAGTCTCGCTATGGATCCGCACAAATGGCTATCGGTGCCGGTCGAGAATGGGCTCATCTTGGTGCGGGATGCTCAGCTCATGCGCGATACGTTTAGTCTCGTGCCGGCGTATTTGCGTACTGATGATGAGCCTTGGTTGAGCGAGTATGGGATACAACAGACTCGCGGGTTTCGCGCGCTGAAAACTTGGATGGCGTTGCGCTATCACGGGGTCGACGGGTACAAGCAACGAATTACGAACGACTGTATGTTGGCCGAGCGCTTCGCCGATCAGATTAGGCGACGAGCTGACTTAGAATTGTGGTCGCCTAGTTCGCTCAGCATCGTCTGCTTTCGGCTTAGGGACAGCGACGATCGCAACCGGGATCTGCTCAAGAGTATCCAGCATGGTGGAAGAGCCTTTCTTTCTGGTACTGTCATCGACGGGCGATTTTGGCTTCGCTGCTGCTTCGTGAATCATCTGACGACCGACGCCGATATTGAGATTTTGATGCGCGCGATATGAAAGAGAGCAGCGCGGCGCGGCTCGCGGTCGGCGTCAGTGGCATCTGTGCATTTCTCGACTTGTATGCCACGCAGCCGCTCCTGCCGACGCTCGAACGACAGTTCAACGTCAGCAAAGCCGGCGCGAGTCTGACCGTCAGCGCGTCGACGGCCGCGGTGGCCTTGGCGGCGCCGTTCATTGGGCTGGCGGCAGACCGACTCGGGCGCAAACGCGTGATCGTGCCGGCGATGTTCGTGCTCGCGATTCCCACGATGCTCGCGGCGACGGCGCAGACACTGACGGCACTCGTGGTCTGGCGATTTCTCGAGGGGCTCGTGATGCCCGCGATCTTCGCGGTTATGATCGCGTATGTGACGGAGGAATTCGCCGGCCGCGGGGTTGGGGCGGCCATGGCGGCGCTCGTGACTGGCAACGTCATCGGCGGCTTCTTCGGCCGCGTCACCGCCGGTACCGTGACATCGATCGCCGATTGGCGGCTCGCGTTCGTTGTCCTCGGCGCGCTCAACATCGTCGGCGCGATTGTCACCTGGGTCTGGTTGCCTAAAGAGCAGAGCTTCAAACCACATCGGGCTCCATATGCCATCATGCCTCATCTGCGCAACACGGGATTGGTAGCGACGTATGTGGTCGGGTTCAGTGTTCTGTTTTCGCTCGTGGCGACTTTTAATTATGTGAACTTTTATCTCGCCGACCCTCCGTTTTCACTTGGGCCCGCGCTCCTCTCCAGCATCTTCGTCGTGTACTTGGTAGGTGTGTTCGTTACGCCGATCGCTGGACGTTGGATCGATCGGTTTGGGTCGCGGAAGGCGTTGACCACGGCCTTGCTCATCTCAGCGGCCATCATGCCCGTGACACTGATTCACAATCTCGTGTTCGTCGCGATCGGGCTTGCCGTCTGCAGCTCGGCCGTGTTCGTCTGTCAATCGTCCTCGACCAGCTACCTCCAGCACGCGGCCCCGCTCGCGACCCGGTCGTCCGCGGCCGGGCTCTACGTCGCGTTTTATTATCTCGGCGGCAGCGTCGGCGGCGAGTTGCCGGGGCTGATCTGGCGGTGGGGCGGGTGGCCGGGATGTGTCGGACTGGTCATCCTAGCCCAATTGGCCACGATTGCCGTTGCGTGGCGCTTCTGGGCGTAGTAATCGTGCTATCTCTTATGTCGATTCGAGAACAGTTTCCCGCACTGGCGCGGTGTCATAATGGGCGGCCCGTCGCGTACTTCGACGGGCCCGGCGGCACACAGGTGCCATCCGTCGTCGGTCAGGCCATGACCGACTATCTGTTCAACCACAACGCCAATACGGATTGGGCATATCCGTCTAGCGAAGAGACGGACGCGATGATTCATGCCGCGCGCGAGGCGGCGGCGGATCTGTTCAATGCATCGGCGTCCGAGGTCGCGTTTGGCGCGAACATGACGACGCTGACGTTTCACGTCGCACGCGCGCTGGGACGTGGGTGGAAGGCTGGCGACGAGGTCATCGTCACCGACCTCGATCACCAGGGCAACGTGGCGCCCTGGCGTGCCATTGAACGGGAACGCGGCATCACCATTCGCGTCGTGCCCTTCGATCCCGCGACTGGCGAGCTGGATCTGGCTGACTTCGCGCGGTTTTTGTCGTCTCGCACACGGTTAGTGGCGATCGGCGCCGCATCGAACGCGCTTGGTACGGTGAATGACGTTGCGGCCATCGTTCGGATGGCTCATGACGCCGGGGCGTTGGTGTTTGTCGACGCGGTGCACTATGCGCCGCACGCGGTGATCGATGTCAAAGCATGGGATTGTGATTTCCTCGCCTGCTCCGCTTACAAGTTTTACGGGCCGCACATCGGGCTGTTATACGGAAAGAGACGACATTTAGAAGAATTGGACGTGCCTAAGCTCGACCCTGCGCCCAACGACGCGCCCGAGCGATTGGAGACCGGCACTCAGAACCATGAGGGGATCGTCGGGACGCATGCGGCCATCGAATTTTTGGCATCATTGGGTCAGGGTCATGCCGGTACTTCGCGTCGCGAGAGACTTATAAGTGCCATGAGCCGGCTCGATCACGAAGGGCAGGCGCTGGTGCGGCAACTCTGGGAGGGGCTGGCGAAGCTGCCGTGCGTGCGACTCTATGGTCCGCCTCCGGGCCGACCCCGGACGGCGACCCTCTCGTTCGCCTACCGCCACATGCTCCCACACGCCGTATCGGCGCGTCTCGCCGAGTCGGCGATTTTCGCGTCGAGCGGCGATTTCTACGCGTCCACGGTGATCGCCCGCGTCGGCCACGCCCCGGAAGGCCTCGTCCGCGCGGGATGCGCCTGCTACACGACCGAGGAAGAGGTCGAGCGGCTCGTCGACGCGGTCGGACGGCTGTGACCTGAGCGACCCGGGTGGCGTATACAGGGTATGCGCCCCCATGTCCTGGTCCTGTTAGCGGGAGTCGCGGCCTGCCGACCCAGCGAGGCGGCGCCGATCGACGACCACGATAATCCGGCGGTCGTCGCCGCCGTCAAAGCGATGGCTATGGGCGAGACGGCGCACCTGCTCACGACCGACCGACGGCCGGGCAGTGCGGCTGACTCGCTGCGCGGCGACGAGCTCGTGGTCACCATTCGCGACGCGATCGGCAAGTACTCCACGCCGGATCTGGCCGCGCGCGACGGATATCGCGAGCTCAAAGATGGCGATACCTCGGCGCGCGCGATCGTGCATTTCTTCAATTGGCGCAATGCCGTCGAGGAAGCCATCCGGTTCAACCCCGCCAAGCCCGCGGCGCTCATTTATCGGCGCGGCCGGAATGGCTACCGGTTACTCGGCGCGACCTACACGGCGCCTGGGGCGACGACGGAAGAGGCACTGGATCTGCGCGTGCCGCTCAGCGTCGGGCAATGGCATCAGCACGTGGATCTGTGCGTGCCGAAGCCGGACGATAACGCGCGCTGGAACGAGCTCGGGCCGGACGACAAGCCCGTCTTCGGGCCCTCTAGCAGCATCGACACCCAGGGCGGCTGCGACTCCGTCGCCGGCGTCTTCAAGCCCCGCGTGTTTGGCTGGATGCTCGAGGCTCGCGTGTTCGTTTCCGACAACCCCGATTCGATTTGGGGTTGGCCAGTCATTAAGCCCCGCCTGCTACGCCCCGCCCTGCTGTTCGTGGGCAGCGGGGATTCGGTTCTCAAAGATGTAGAGGCGCGCGGATACGTCGTGCACGTGCTCCCCCTCGGCGATCTGCGAGAAATCGGCGACGCCATCACGAAGCTCCAGGCCGAGCCCGGAGTCGACTCGAGCAAGATCGGTCTCGCCGGCATGTACGCCGGCGCGGCGTTGGTGCTCCACCGCGCGCAGGTCGACAAACGGGTCAAAGCCGTCGTCGAGTTCTACGGCGCATACCGCGCTCGCGATCCCGAGAACGCGAGCCATCTGCCGCCCGTGCTGATCGTCGGCAGCCAGGCCGAGGCGCAGCATCTCGATGCGCTGCTGACGCGGTACAATGTCCCGCACGAGAGGGTCGACCGTCAGCAGGTGTCCGAGCACGTGATCGATTTTTTAGGGAAATACCTCCCGCCGCGCTAATGCCGCAGCAGAATCGCCAGCGCGATCTCGAGCATGATCAGCACGACGATCAAGAGCTCGAGCGCCTCGGAGCGGGCAGCCTGAGACTCGGCGTTCAGCATATCGTAGGTCTCACGGATAATCGACAGCTTCCGATCGATAGCGTCGCGCCACTCCTGCCCGCGGAAGATTTCCAACGCCGCGGTGTATATGCGCGCGAGATAGACGTCGTCCGTGACCTTGAGCGCGCTCTCGACGCGCTCGACCAGTTCCGTGGAGTCGGCGACGAGCGCCTGCATGTCGGCGAGAATGCGCGCGTAGCGGCCGCGGAGGAGTCCCGCGCCTCGTGGCCGCGCGACGGCGACGCGGTCGTACATCTTCGGCAGCTCGGCGTCCAAAATCGCGTCGTACACGCGAAGCTCCAGCAGCTGCGCGTTCGCGAACTCGAGGATGTACTGCACGTCCGCGTCATCCGATGACGGCTCGACGATGAGCGCGTTATCCCACGTCAGAATCGTCAGATCATCGGTGTAATACGAGAATCGATGCGGCAGCAACTCGCTGCGCGCCGTGTCGGACAACGGACGACGTTCGTTCAGCAAGAGCGGAACGATATTTTCGTCGCGCCATGTATCGGGCGGTAGTCGCGAGGTGATGCGAAAGACCACGTAGTCTTCGGTGACCTTTTTGACATCCTGCCGTTCGACGGCCGGACCGATACACGCCAACAGGGAAGAGAGCTGGCGAGCGAATATCGGCGTGAGATCGACCCCCACATCGACCGCATTGCCAAACGCGGTGAACTCGGCCCAACTCATCTCCGCCGCGGGAATCGTCACCCGCAACGACACCACGCCGAAGTCGAAGATGCGCGCCGAGACCTCGGCGGGTCCCGCGACACCCGGGACTGCCACCGACTCGGCGCCGAGCGCCACCGTAATGGGCGGGTTCGCGATCTGGATTGCCTGGGCTTCGCCACGCACGGGTCGCACACGCAAGGGCTCGCCCGCATCGCGCGCCGCGGTCAGTCGTTCGGCCGCGCGATTGAGATCGATCTCGAACCCCACATCGTAGAGGCGATAGACGATAGCCGCGCCACGTGTGCTCGTCACGAGCTCAATATACCTTTAACAGGTGCGGCACATAATCGCGTTCATCAAATGGACGGCGCTGGTCGCGGTCGGACTCCCGCTCGCGATCGCCGTGGCGCCCTACGCGATGTGTCCGGTGTATCGATTCCCGACCCCGGAGCCCTTCAGTGGAGCGACGTTCTACAATCCGTACGCGGAGTCTCCCGCGGGGTCCCACTGGCGCACCGCCAATTTCCATGCGCATGGCCGGGCGTGGGGCGGACTGACGGAGGGGCGCCAATCGGATAGCGCCGTCGTCGATCACTACTATAACAAGCTCGATTACGATATCGCCGGCGTATCGGATTATCTGCAGGTCGATGCGCGCCGCGCGGATTCGTCGTTCGTGCCAACCTATGAGCACGGGATCAACGCGCTCAAGACGCATATCTTGGGGATCAACGCGCGGCACGTCGTCATTTTCGATTTTCCGCTGCCCCAGTCGCGGTCGGAAAAGCAGTACGTGATCGACCGCGTCAAGGCCAATGCGTCATTGGTGGCCCTGGCGCATCCCGCCTTGCGAGGCGGGTACTCGCGCGACGATCTCGCCTATCTCACGCACTACCAGCTCTTCGAAGTGCTGAACCATTTCGTGGTGTCGGACTCGTTGTGGGATGCGGCGCTCTCCACGGGCCACGCGGTCTGGGCGCTGGGCAGCGACGACACCCACAACATCACCGATGCCGGACAAACGGGGGTGATGTGGACCGAGGTCTTAACGCCAAGCACACGGGCCGGGGACGTTGTGGCGGCCCTCAAGGCCGGGCGAACGTATGCGGTGGCCGGACACCGGGCGAGAAGTGACGCCCATCCGGAACAGATTGCGATTCAGGGTGATACACTCACCGTGACCTGTGATTCTCAAGTGTCTCGCATCGACTTTATCGGACAGCGCGGCCGGCTCCTGTCCCGGGCCTTCGGCGCCCGGACGGCGTCGTATGCGATTCAGCCCGGTGACCCGTATGTTCGTACGGTGATCGCGACCCCTCATACCATCATGTTCCTGAATCCGATCGTCCGGTATGACGGCCGGAGTTTGGCGCGGCCGAATGCGGTGCTCGATGAGCCCAAGACGTGGGGTCTGCGCGCCAGCGTGCTCGCGACCGCCGTCATGTTGATTTGGCTCGCGATTGCGCGCAGGCGGTTCGCGCTTCGTCGGGATCCGCGTCCCGAGCCCGCGCTCGCCTGACGTGCGATACCATCTCATAGCGGGTCTCGCGCTGGCGGCTCAGGCCGTCGCGGCGCAGACCGACAGCGCCGCACTGTCGCACGCGCCGTTCAAGCCCGGGGAGCGTTTCACGTACAACGTGAAGTTCGGCACCCTGCGCGTCGGCCACGCGACGCTGGCGCTCACCGGGAGCGACACCGCGCATGGCAAGCCGGTCATGCACGTCCTGTTCGCGGTGATGGGGAGTGCGCTGCTCTACCACGTGAATGACACGACCGAGAGCTGGTTCGATCCGTCGACGATGACATCATATCGATTCTGGCAGGATGTCAACGAAGGCGGGCATCACGTGCATCGGCGCTTCGACTTTTATCCCGAATCGCAGACGATGCAGCAGGAGGGCAAGCCGTCCGAGCCCTCGGTCGCGAATCCCCTCGACGATGCGACGTTTCTGTACTTCGTCCGAACGCAGCCACTGGTCGTGGGACAGACGTACAAGTACGATCGGTATTTTCGGCCGAAGATCAATCCGGTCATCCTGAAGGTCTTGCGGAAGGAGAAGGTCACCGTGCCGGCGGGCACGTTCGACGCGATCGTCGTGCAGCCGATCTTCAAGACGCCGGGGATTTTTTCGGAGGGCGGGCACGCGGAGGTCTGGGTGTCGGACGACTCGACGCGGGCCGTGCTGCAGATCAAATCGAAGCTGACGTTCGGGTCGCTGAATCTTTATCTGCGGACCATGGGTTACGGTCCCGAGACCGCCGCCGACACGGCGGCGACGAAAGAGGACTCGTCGCCGCCGCGTTAGCGGTCAGCCCTTACGGGCAGGTCTTGCTGAACGTGCCTCCGCGCGCCGCGGCTTCGGCGAACGGAATCGGTTCTTCGG